>DASZWE010000063.1:0-10751 GCA_035546735.1 Puia sp. | reverse complement strand
TCCTGCTGTTATCGTGAGCCCGTGCCGGAGCGGGGCACAGGCGAAAATTCCATGATGCTGCCTTCGATGAGGCTGATCCAGATATTGCCTTCCCTGTCGGCGGTGATCCCGTTGATAGAGGAATTACCCGCCTTGTGTTGCAGGAGTATCCTGCCGGTGGCAGCATCCGTGGCGATGAATACTCCATTCTTTGTTCCCGCATACACTACGCCGTTGCTTTCGAGCATGGGGCAGGGATTGTGTTCATAGCCAAATGCCGCGTTGGCCTCCCAGTTGATGTGGAAGGAGTCTGTTGCCGTGCTGACGGAGATGATGGTGTCGTTCATCAGCTTGGCGTATACCTGCCGGCCGTCTGCGGAAATGCCCATGGATTCCCGGACATGGTGGCTGTTGTCTCGCCAGAGGGTTTTGCCTGTGGTCAGGCCGATGGCTGTCATGTAGCGGTCCGGCGCTACGATGAATACTTTTCCGTTGGCGATGGCCGGGACGACATTGCCGGGGGAGTACAGCTTTTGTTGTTTGCCGTTGTCCCATTGCCATTTCAGCTGGCCTGTGCTTGCGTCCAGGCAATAGAGGTGGCGGTCCCAGGCGCCGAATATGATCTTGTCACCATCGGGGGATAGGATGGGTCTTGCCTGCAGCTGTCCCTGGGGCGTGGTATTTTTCCAGATGAGCTTGCCGTCGGTGATACGGAGTTTGTAGAATTGGCTGCCGGTGCCGATGTAGAGGGCGTCGCCCTTTACTAAGCCTTCGCTGATGCCTGGCTGGCCGGTGGGCATGTTCCATTTTTCCTTGCCTGTTTTCACATCGAGGCCGTGGATATAGCCATCCACTGTGCTAAAGGCAACGACGCCTTTGGCGTATACGGGGGTGCAATAGATGGAGCCAGGGTATTGGTTGCGCCAGTGTATTTTATGGGTAAGGGGGTCGAGGGCGATGATCTGTCCACGCGAGTTGCCGTATACTATGGTGTGTTTGTCTATCGGCAGGACCGCTGTGAAGATGGAGGCGGTATCATTCATCCGGAAGGGAATGATGGCTGGCGGATAGGCGGCATTGATAGACGAGTCAGGGCGTGGCATGGAGGGACGGTGGCTTATCACGGGGGTAGGATCGGAGAGGGAGAATGCGATGAAGGGGCTGCCGATGGGCTGGTGCAGCCGTTTCTCATAGAGGTAGGCGCTGTCGTGACGAAGGGTGAGGATGTTATAGCCGGGGATGTCGGATCCGCTGATAAGGGCTGCGCGACCCATGAGGCCGGGGAGTCCGTCGAAGTTGTGGAGGGAGAGGCGGTGACCGTGTCCGCAGAGGACGAGGCGTGTATTGTATTGTTTCAGGATATCTGTCACTTCATACCAGTTGTCGAGACCATCGCCCAGGGGATAGTGAGCGAGGGAGATGACTGTCTTGCCCGGTGTGGCGGCTTTGGTCAATGTCTGTCTGATCCATTGGACGTCCTCTTCTTTTACGTGTCCGTCGCCCATTTTGAGGAAAGGACCGGTGTCGAAGCCGATGAAGAGGTAGTTACCTGAGGAGAAGAAGAAGCGGTCGTTGCCCCAAAGGCGGGGAAAGGTCTGGCAGGCGGATTCGGACCAGTTGGTCTCGTGGTTGCCGGGAACGATGTGGAGGGGGATCCTGAGCTGGCTTAGGATGCGGTGTACTGTGACCAGTTCCGTGTCGAGTCCCGTGTTGGTGAGGTCGCCTGTGACGATGGCAAAGTCGTAGTTGTCAGCGTTGATCTCGGCGACGATGCTTTCGAGGTTGGACTCGCTGGGGGCGCCTGGCGAGACATGGATGTCCGTTAGGAAGGCGATTTTGAGGCCGTTGTCGTCGGGGCTGGAGGAGGAGACAGGTTGGGAAAAGCTGGAAAAGGTTATTGTTAGTAAGCTGATCGACAGGAGGGTGTAGTGGTGGAATGCCCGGATAAAGTAGGCTGGTCTGCTGGGAAGTTGAATAAATGATGCTGGTTTTTGCATGGTAGTTCTGGTTAAAGCCGCTTGAAGGTAGCGCAAAAAACCGCATAAAAATGCAGAAAAGTTAAAATATGGCCAAAAAATGCGGGAATTTACTGGAATTTGATGGGTAAGGAGGCTATATTGGGTAGATATGCGTTTTTATGCGGTTTTGTTGGACTGTGCGGGACAGGCTGTTTAAGAACCGGGGAGACCGGATTGCAAGGGGAGGGAGGCCGATGGCAGATCGGGGGATTGACCGACCAGGGGTTGTCGGAGGGAATGGGGAACAAATAGGCTGTCGGGGAGGGGATGTTCAAAGGATATTGGATGGGATAAAAGATAGGGGGGTGGGCTTATTTGAAGGTAAAGCGGGCAGTAAGAGCAAAGGCGTCGGGAACGAAATTGATCTTTGGGATAATGTCGAGCTCGGGTTTCCAGTCGAGAGAGAGGTTGAGCGGGGCGTTGTGGAATTTATAGTCCAGGCCTACGATGCCGGTGGGGCCGAGCCAGGTGTCGTTGTGTTCGAATCCTACATAGCCGCCTGCACCGTAGAACCAGGTGAACGCCGGCGTGCCGCCGATAAGCTGATGTTTTTCATACAGGGCGCCGATACCAAACCTGTCGCCAAATGAGATGAGTCCTTCCAGCGCACGTGTCTCATCCATAAAGTATTTTACGCTGACGGAGTTGCTCAGGGTTGGAGCTGCTGAGCTGAACCGGACGCCCATGGCAAACTTATAGTCCTGTGCAGACACATGATTGAACAGGCTGGTGGCTGACAAAACCACCAGGCAAAGGATGATTACTCGCATAAATAAGTTTAACTACTTCGAACGGGAAAAGGGCCTAAAATATTAACGGCCCTCTGTTAGAACTTTCTTAAAATGCGCGAGACCGGTGTTACTCGAAAAGCTCTTCTTTTGTCTTGGGGCGGCGTGCTTCCTGCCATTTGAAGCCACGGAGGCGCATGTCATCGAAGTTGACCTTTCTGAAGGGGATCATGCTGCCTTCTGCGTCGTTGCGTAGTATGACCTTATGCAGCTCTCTTCCGCCGGTGTCGGACTTGGGAGCGAAGATCATGTCGATGATGTCGGCGTGTGCCTTGTTGACGCCTGTATAGGCCTTGTTGTCGTCCTGGACATAGTAAATGCTTTCGGCATTGCCTTTGGCGCGCATATAGTCTACTTGTCCGTCCTTGAAATACGCATTGATGGTAGTGCCTTTGATCTGGTTGTAGAAATCTTTGGCCACCTTATTTATAGCCAGCGCATTCTCGAAGACATAGAGTCTGTTGGCCTTTTTGTTCTTCGTATAAACGTACATCGTATCGCCCGTGATCTGGTAGTTGCCGCTGCCCCAGGCGATGGGGTTATAAAAGAGCCGGAAGATAGAGTCCTGGCCGGAGTAATACATGCTGTCGGCCACGGCCTGCAGGGAGTCTGAAAATATGCGGACATGGTGGTAGGCGAGGATATACCGCAGGGTGCTGTCCGTGATGGGGGACTTGGCGGTGTCGGTATATTTTTCGTGGTCGCGGTCGGGTTCGGCCTGCCGTGCTGCCTGAATGGGTGCGGATGGGTGGTTGGCGCTGTCCGTTGCGGCGAGGGTGGGGGGCTGCATACCGGGTCTGTTCAGGGGCGGACGGCCTCCGGGCCTGTTCATACCTGGACGACCGGGCTGATTGGGTTTGCCTTTGGACTTTGCAAGCAGCGTGCTGTCCGCGCGCTTTTTGGAGAGACTGTCGGAGGCGAGCTTTTGACCGAGACTGTCAGTGATCCTTTTGGAAAGGCTGTCAGCCCGCCGGGTGAGCCGAGCGCTGTCGGAAATTCGTTTTGAGAGACTGTCAATGGCCAACTTTTGGACGGCGCTGTCGAGGGCCCCCTTTCTCAGGCTGTCCCCTCTGACCTTGACCACCATGGGGTGGGTGCTGTCGGGACTGGATGCTGACAGTGTGTCCCTTGCATTGATGCCCTGGGTGGCGCGTCGGTGGAGGCTGTCCGAGGAGTTCTTGTAGAGACTGTCGACATACTGCCGGTGCAGGCTGTCCATGTTCTCGACCTTTTGAGGTATCCTGGGTCTGTCGATCAGCCTGGCGGAAAAGAGCGTATCGGCTGCAATATAAATAGAGTCCTTTTCCTGCTTGAGGATCATCAGAGGTTTTTCCGTAGCCAGGAAAAAATTCTTCTTTTTGTTACTGTACATCCGGCCTGCAATAATGGCTACGCCCTCCGTCGTATCTCTGTACACCGCATGACCAACAGCGGTGCTGATGCCTGTGCTGTCATCGATGTTGACGCTGTCACCTACCAGCTTTTGACCACCATCGGTGATGACCGAACGCTTGCCAAAATAGGCTTTATGGTTGGGCAGATCGTAATATCCTTCTTTTGTGCGGACGGTGCGCCGGGTGCTGTCCTTGAACTGAATAAATGTCTCGGTGATGAACGTAGAACGTTGTGTAGCGGTATTGTATTCCAGCGAGTCGGCAGAAAGGTCGTATTGCGGGTCCCTCAGCACCACATTCTTACTAAAATAGACATCCTTTGTCTCCTCGTAATAGATACCGCGCTCGCTGGTAAGAACGGAGCCTTTGTTGACGATCTTACCTCCCTGGTCATAGGTGCCTACTTTCTGGTTGAGGTCATACTGCAATTCCTGGGTGGTGAGGACGCCCTTGCCATCTGTCAGTCTCACATTCTTTTGGAAATGCACGATCTTTTTATCCACCTCATATTTCATGTACTCGGAAAAGATGTCCGTGGAGTCGTTGTCATTGATATGTACATGTCCGAAAGACTCTATGAAATTATTCTTCGGATCGAGGATCATGCTGTCGCAATAGATAAGGGTATTCTCCTGGCGGATCTTTACATTACCTACCAGGAAAGTGAGCTGGGACGAGTCGGCCTTTGTCTCGGAATGGTAGGTCATTGCATTCAGGATCTGCACGACCTTCATGGAGTCGCTGCCGGGCGTCCGGAAGGGGATACCACCCACCTGTGATTGTGAAAAGGCCGCCTGGCTGAGGAAAAGCCCAAGGAGGGCCATACAGGTATGAATTAATGTCTGTCCTTCGGACAACGAACCTTTGGTTCGTTTTGGGCGCCCTTTCATCATCACTTTTTAGCGGGTTTCACTGCCGTGGAGTCTATGGGGGCCATCAGGGGACCGCTTTTATCTTTTTTGCCGAATACGGAGATATTGACATATCGTTTGGGATGAACGCGTACGTCGTCCAGCAGGATATTCAGGCTGCGGGCGGTGGCTTCGAGGTTCTGATATAGTTTTTTATCATTCAACAGCAGGCCCAGCGAGCCATTGGTGCTGTTGATCTTCCCTACCAGTCCTTTCATCTCATTGACCGCGGACTGCAGGCTTTCCACCGTCTCGGGGATTTTGGCCGCCGCCAGGTTGGACGTGGTCTTCTCTACATTTTCCAGGGTATGGGTGATATGATCGTTGTTCTTAGCCAGATTGGCGGTGAAGGTATTTACGTTCTTCAGTGATTGGGCCAGGGCGCCTGTCTGGGCGTTCAGCAGTATCTGCAGCTGGGCCGTGGAGGCGGCCAGATTGGCGATCGTAGCGCTGATATTGCCCTTTAGCCGGGGGTCGAACATGGCGCCGATGGCTTGAATAAGGCTGTCGAGGGACGTAAGCGTGCCACCCAGCTTGAGGATGACGGGATTTACGCTCTCCTGCACCTGTGCAAGGAGATTGGATTTTCTTTTGGTCTGGAGTGTATCCCCATCCAGGAGGAACTGGGTGTCATCGCCTTTGGTAATGACGATAGAGGCGGAATTGAGCAGTCCTGAGTTGATGACCCCTATAGAATTTTTGGGAATATGAACGTCCTTTTTCAGGGCGACAGTGACCACGATGCCTCTGCTGAGGTCCTGATCCGACTCGTTAATAGCGGATACGTTGCCTATCTGAAGGCCATCGATCATGACAGGATTGGAGACATCCATACCGTCCACGTTGTCGAATACGGCATAGAGTTTTTTGTTGTGATGGAATACGCTGCTGCCTTTCAAAAAGTTAAAACCCAGTATCAGCCCGGCTATGGCCACAACGGCCAGGACTCCGATCTTAAATTCATTAGAAATTTTCATCTGTAAAATTTGATCAGTACTTTATTTGTTTGAGTCTCCGGTGACAAACCTACGCCAATATGCCCAATTGGGAAAGTTAAATGATAGTGCGCCAGGCTCACCGGGCCGGTGTGTTCGTAGTCCCGCTGGCGTCTGCGCCGGATGCATGCCCCTCGATGGTGTCCTTGTATTTCCGCAGCGCATCCACGATATTCCGTACTATTTCATTCTGCCCTTCCTCGCTGTTGAGATAGATCTCCTCCTCCTTGTTGCTGAGAAAGCCTGTCTCTATCAGCACGCTGGGCATGCCCGTAGCCTGCAGTACCTGGATACCTTTATCTCTTTGCATAACGCCGTCGCTGTGGCGGCCGGCCTTTACAAATTCATTTTCCACCAGGGTGGCGAACAGGGCGCTGTTGGCGAAATATTTCTTCTCGTATAGCTGCGCTTTGATCTTGGCTTCGGGGCTGCTCATGTCGAAGGCATTGGCGGCCTTTTCAGTGCTGTCGTCCACCTCACCCCCTTCGGCTTCGGAGATGGCGTTGCCTTTAAAAACGTTCCGGTCAGCCTTCCAGATATACGAGCCCGTGCCTACGCGAGTGTTCTTTACATAATAGGTCTCGTAGATGGGTACCCGCCTTCTCCTCCTGCCCTTGCCCACATATTTATGCCCGATGACCTTATGAACGGCGTATGTACCGGGAGTATGACCGTCATTGTTGGCGTGGATACAGATAAAAAGATCGCCTTTATTCTTATTGGCCAGCTCGGCCCTGTAGTGCAGACCCTGACTTATGGTAGGCATATTGCCCGGCATGATGTCGGTGGTGCGGGTATATACGACCTTTAAATCGGGGAAGGCTTCTTCTATCGCCTTGCCCAGTTTGAGGGATATGGACAGGGTCACGTCCTTTTCCTTTGAGAAAAGGCCTTCCGTACCCGGATCAATGCCACCGTGACCCGGGTCTATTATAATGGTACGCAGAACTGTTTTTTGTGGAGGACGTGTTGTGAAGGCAGTAATCGTACATATTATTACCGGCAAGATCAACAAACAGGTCATCTTTTTCATCATAGTCATTTGTTATTTTCACGAATTACAGGCAATCTTCACATAATCTTAATGGTGTAATGGCTATTTTTGTGCGTCCGCCTACTGGACAGAACCCGCTAAGTATGAATATTAACGGACGCAAAATTAGCTCAAAATATTTACTGACATTGATTTTTACTGCTATATTCTTTTCAGTAACGTTCAATAGTCCCGCAAATTATTCGTCCGCAGCACGTTTTTACAATTTTGTTCACAATCGGGCCTCTGGAAACCTGGCCCGACGGCTAACTGCCGGCCTGGCGGCCACTGACACCAGCAAGCCGGGATTCCGGCTTCTGCCCGGGCCCGTTCACAGGGATACCATCCCCGCCATCCGCCGGGATTCCCTGCTAAAGCTCAGGGATTCGCTATTGAAGCTTGGGGACAGCGCCCGCCTGGACTCCCTGAACCAGCTCCTCGATACCATTCCGAAGGTAGTGGATACACCGGACTACAAGATCAGCAAAGATACGATGGAAGCCGCTATCGACTACAAGGCTTCCGATTCTGTGGTCATGGATATCCCCACCAAACAGATCACCCTGTATAACAAGGCCAATGCTAAATACAAGGATGCTGACCTTACTGCCTATAAGATACGGTATGACCAGCTGCACAACCTGGTGACGGCGACCCCTATGATAGATACAGGAGGGAAAGTCATCGGATTGCCCAAAATGGTACAGGCAGACAATACCATGACGTCGGATACCATTGTTTATAGCGTCAAGAGCCAAAAAGGGATTACAAAAAACACCTATACCGTTGCGGGTTCGGACATGTATCTCCATGCCAAGGCGATGAAAAAGATCAACGCGAATGAGTATTATGGCTACCGGGGCGTGTTTACCTCCTGCAACCTGGATACACCGCATTTTGCCTTCGTTACCAATAAGATGAAGCTGATCAATAAGAAGTTCGCCATCACGGGCCCTATCCATCCCGAGTTCGAAGGCGTGCCGATCCCTATTTATATCCCCTTTGGCTTTTTCCCTATCTCCACGGGGCGTCATTCGGGCCTGCTGCCACCCCAGTTCACGGCCAATGACCAGGCGGGCGTCGGATTGGAGGGATTGGGCTATTATAAGGTGATCAACGATTATTTCGATGTGACGTTGCGGACCAACCTGTATTCCTACGGAGGGTGGAATTTGTATGTAACCCCGACCTACCGGGTGCGATACCGGTACAGCGGACAGTTGGCTTTCGCCCTGCAGAACACCAAGCTATTAAGTAACTCCGGCAAGGATGAATATACGACAGGCAGGACCTGGAGCCTGAACTGGAGCCACTCGATGGACTCCAAGGCGCGACCGGGGACCAACTTTTCCGCCAGTGTGAACGTCATGTCCACGAAGTACAATTCCTATATACCGAACAATCCCACTGCCGCTTATAATAACCAATTAGGCTCTTCCATTACGTATTCCAAGACCTGGAACGGTAAATACAACCTTTCGGTAGGGGCTACCCACAGTCAGAATAATCTTACCCGGCAGATACAGGTGAGCGCCCCCAACCTGACCTTTACGGCTCCTACCATCTACCCCTTGCAAAAAAAGGATTTTGCAGGCGAACAAAAATGGTATGAAAAGCTGGGTATCGGTCTTACGACCAATATCTCCGGCGGGGCCACTTTCTATGACTCGGCGGCTAACTTCAAGAGTATCATCGATACCTTCCAGTGGGGCGCTCAGAACAGCATTCCCATCAGCCTGGCATTGCCGCTGAAAGGGCCTGTACAGATCACTCCGGGCGTGAGCCTTTCGAACAGGGTGTTCTCCCGGAAACTGTTCCGGGAATATAATTATACCAAGCAAAAGGTAGATACGCTGGGCATACAGAAAGGGATCTGGACGATGGAGGATGTATCTTTCAGCCTGAGCCTGAGCACGGCCATCTTCGGCACCTTTCAAAAATTCGGCAAGAACAGCTCCCTGCTGGGGATCCGGCATGTCATACGACCTACTTTCAGTTTAAGCTATAAGCCTGATCTGGCGAGCAAGGCGTATTACAACCTGCCTGTGCCCAATTCGGATACATCTAACAAGGTCCCTCTCTATACGCAACGTGTATCCTATTTCGATGGGGCTACATATGGGCCATTTTCGGAAGGGGTGTTTGGCGGCATATCCTTTGGACTGGATAACCACTTTGAAATAAAGACCCGGTCGAAAAAAGATACAACTGAAGGCGGTATCAAGAAGACTACCATCATCGATGGGATAGGGTTCAATGGCAGCTACAACTATCTGGCCGATAGCTTTAAATTGTCCAATATCTCGTTCTATTTCCGGAGCACGCTGCTGCAAAAGATCAATATTACGGGTGGCGCCAACCTGGACCCTTATATAACGGACACGCTTGGCCACAGGCGGAATATACTGGCCTGGCAGAACCCGGGAAAAGGATTTTCGGTAGGCAGGATCACGGGCGGGAACCTGGCTATCTCTTCCAGCTTTAAGAGCAAGCCCAGGGATGAGAAGCTGGAGAAGGATAAAGAGGCGCTGGAGCAGGACCAGATACCTATGACCATGGAGGAACAGCAGGCGCAGCTGAACTATATTCGCAACAATCCCGCACAGTTCGCGGATTTCAATATACCCTGGTCACTGAATCTTTCGTTTGCATTGAACTTTTCGACGACCCTGAAGCCTGATTATTCAGGGTATCAGACGAATGTGACCTCTTCTATCAATTACAGCGGGGATTTCAACCTGACGGAGAAATGGAAGATAGGGTTGAATGGATATTATGACGTGCATGCCGCAAAGATGCAGTCGCTGACCACGTCGATATCACGGGATATGCATTGCTGGCAGATGTCGATCAATGCGACGCTGATAGGGTATAGTCACTTCTTTAACTTCACGATCAGTCCGAAGGCCGGGTTCCTGCAGGACCTGAAGATCAATCGGACGAAGTACTTCTACGATCAATAGATCTTTGGTGGGCGGGAGACTTTAGGCGGCAGGGGGACCTTTGACGGGTGAGAGACTTTCGACGACCCGCACGGAGCGCTACTGCCGGTGCGTCGTATAGTAATTCCACATGATGTCGAATACCTTTTGCCTGAGCGTTTCTACCGTGTCATCTTTTTCCGGCATCACCGGTGGAAGGAAGTGCATGGCCAGGGCATGCGGACGGAAATAAAAGGTCTTATCGGGGGGCATGACCTTGCGGGTGTTGAAGATCAGCGCGGGGATGATGGCTTTGCCGGTGGTCAGCGCGAGCCGGAAAGCTCCGTTGTGAAATTCTTTTAACGGCTGGTCCGTCTTATTCCTCGTGCCTTCCGGATAGAGACACATATGTAGTCCCATCTCGAGCACTTCTTTCATTTTTGTGAAGCTTTCCTTGCGGCTGTTCTCGTTCTTCCGGTCGACCAGCACACTTCCGGTGCGATACATCAGGCCGAAGAAGGGGATCTTTGCCATTTCGATCTTGGCGATCGTCTTGTTACCGCCCGGTATGGCCGGATAAGAGACAGGTACGTCGAGGAGCGCGTTGTGATTGCACAGGACGATGTAAGTCTCTCCTTTTTTGAAATTCTCTTTTCCTTTTATTCTCAGGGGGCAGCCGGCCAGCGGCAGGAAAACACCCATCCATATACGT
>DASZWE010000062.1:0-4713 GCA_035546735.1 Puia sp. | reverse complement strand
TCATCGTTCAATTTGCCCATCCAGCCGGAGTACGGATATCTCCCCAATGCGATGAGTGAATAGACGGTGAGGCTGCTATGCCGCACCGGATCTGTGAGTACGAGACTGATCTTGCGGGCCAGCCTGGAAGGGTGGTGGAGCGAGGCCCCTTTGTCGCCCAGGATATCTATATGACCTCCCAATGCAGGCTGCAGACCGGAGAGGGTCCGCATCAGGGTGGATTTCCCGGCGCCATTCGGTCCCAGCAGGCAGATCATCTGTCCCGCCTTTATCGATAGGGAGACCGGTCCTGCGATGGTGACAGACCTGCCGCCCACATGATATCCTGCCGCCAGCGCGTCTGTTGCTAATAAGGTCATCCGTATATGCTTAAATTGTTCTTACTAAGAATGATCCAGACCACCATCGGGGCTCCCACCAATGCTGTAATGATATTGATCGGCAGGGCTGTCTGGTTGCCTGGCCATTGCCCGATGAGATCGCAGGTCAGGATAAGCCCTGTTCCGATGAGACAGCAAGCGGGGATCAGTATCCGGTGACTGGAAGTTGAAAAAATGGAGCGGGCCATTTGTGGAACGGCGATGCCTACAAAGCCGATGGGGCCGCAAAAGGCGGTGATGCTGCCTGCCAGCAGACTGGTGCTGCAAATGATAATGACCCTTGCCCTGTGTATCGTTACACCCATGCTCCGGGCGTAATTTTCCCCCAGCAGCAGCGCGTCCAGCATTTTAGAAGAGAGGAAGGAGAGGATAAGACCTGTCAGCGTCACCGCTCCAAGAATATACAGCTGTGTTCCCGTCACTCCTCCCAGGGAGCCGAATGTCCATAGCAGGTAGTCTTTTATCAGCTCGGCGTCGCTGAAATATTGCCAGATGCTGATAATGGCCAATGTGGCCGTGCTGACCATCACACCGATGATCAACATCATCATGTTGTCACGTACTTTTCCGGAGATCAGGATAACGAGGAGCATGACGCCGGCGGCGCCCAGACATCCTGCCAGGGTAATGAGCCAGCTGCCGGAGATACCCAGTTCGCGGATGGTGTATAATGTAATGATGCCGCCACCACCCAGCATGACGGCCGCCACACCCAGGCTGGCGCCGGCCGTGACACCGAGGACCGATGGTTCGGCCAGGGGATTGCGGAACAGGGTCTGCATCTGAAGGCCGCTGACCGAGAGACCGCAGCCTGCTATCACAGCTGTGCAAGCCTTGGGTATACGGATCTGGCTAACGATATAATGCCCTGTCCTGTCTTCTCCGGGGAGGGACAAAATGATCCTGAGGACAGACTTAAGTGGTATCCTTACAGGGCCGAGTGCGATGTCCAGGAAGAATATCAAGGCGAGAAGGAGACATAACACTGTCCATCTCCAGGCCATATGTGGTTTGTTTATCATTGCAATTGTCGATAATAGACCAGCGTATGACCCGGCAACAGTTCGGGATGGAGGATGCTGATCATATCCTCCAGCACTATATGCGGATTCACGGCGCCGGATTCCCAATAGTCATTGGACCCCTGATCGTTGGTCCTTTTGTCAAAGTTGTACAAATTTCCCATTTTGAATGAACGGAAGCTGGCAAACCGGGGATCTTTTGCCAGGATGTCCTGTTTGCTGTTGACATATCCGATGTTCAGCCAGTATTCTGCCGTCAGCGCTTCCGGCGCTACCGACTCGAAGTTCAGGGGCAGGCTGCCGGTGTTCTTCGTATTTGCCCAGTTATAGCCGCCGCCTGCCGCCTCTATAAAATGCGCCATATAGCTATCGCCGGCCGGCATGAACCAGGAGCCTTTAAAAGGCATTCCGATGATGACATGCGGATGTGTTTTTGCCTGGCGGCCCAGCTGTACCAGGCTATCGTATGTTTTTACCACGCTGTCGAACTTTTTGTTGACCAGCGCCTCCCTATTTGTCAGCGCGGCCATCAGCTTTACCCATTCTGCCTTGCCGAGCGGAGTGTTCTCCAGCCATTCCGCTACTACTATGACGGGTATGCCCGCATCCGTCAGCACTTTGTATCTGGCCCCATTGGCCTCCGGATTGCTCATGGCCATCAGCAGCCCGGGATGCATGGATATCACCAGCTCGTTATTGATATTTTGATCCAGGCCCACTTCTTTTGTCCTGCCTGCGCGGATGTTTTCCCGCACGAGGGGAGCGTTGACATAGTGGAAGTCGCCCAGGCCGGTGATCCTGTCGGCTACCCCGACGAAATCCGCTATTCCCACATGCGTAGATGATAGGGCGATCATTGTCTGTACGGGAATAGGTATCACCTGCGCCCGTGGATAGCCGCTGGGTATGGCGTGGCCTCTTTGTACCAGGAGATATTCCAGCGTGTCAAACTTATTGCTGTTGCGATCCAGTATGTGGACTAGCTTAAAGCCATCGTGGTAGTCGATGGTAAAGCCATGGGCGTAGCGTATCGTGGTTTGGGCCCGGGCTGTGTCTTCGCTGCCCGCGGCAACGGTGGGTTCGTTCTTCGCTGTCGGGGAATGGCAGGAAAAAAGGAAAGATAGCGCGATAAAATAAATAAGTTTGTTCATGGTAGTTGTTTTTGAATAAATCGGATCCTTTCCTGTACGGCGCTGCGTGGCAGCTCCACGACGCGATAGCCGGCATGAACATATGCCGACCGTATGTGCTCACCCAATACTGTCGCCTCTTCGAAGGTCTGCCATCTTTCGCTGTCCTGTACATAAATTTCCTGCCAGGGTGGTAGTAAAAAGACTGTATCGGCGTATCGGTGTGTTCTTATGGCCTTTCGATATTCTTCATCCACCGGCAGCTGCGCTGCCTGCAGATACGCGATGATGTCGGGGATGCCTCTGTCAAAGAAGGAATCGGGAGTGGGTGATGCCACCCGAAAATCGTTTGTCATGCGTTGCAATACTTTTTTGGCAAAGCAGGGCAGGTTTATCCATGGCAGACAATCGGAGCCCTTTTTCTTTTCTTCCATGATCAGCTGACGGGAGGCCTCTGCATAGCCATGATATCCGCATTGCTGCAAACCTTTTAGCAGACTGGTCTTGCCGGCGCCAGGTCCTCCTGTTATGATATATTTAGGCATACCCCTGTTATAATTATTAATAGCACCATCGATAAGCACACCCGGTGGTTGATGGTAATGACCTTTTCAATTTCCTCCGGTGACAGCTCCCTTGGATTATGGCCGATAAAAGGCTTTGTCACAGTCACACCCTGATAAATATTGGCCCCCCCGAATCGTGCGTCCAGGATGCCTGCCAGCGCTGCTTCCGGATAGCCTGCATTCGGGCTCTTGTGCTTGTGACCATACTGGAAGATAAAGCGAAACCCTTTTTTGCTGGCGGCGGCCACCACCATTAGCAAGGCTGTCAGGCGTGCCGGGATAAAATTCGCCATGTCATCCAGACGGGCGGCGAACTTCCCAAACAGCTCGAACCTGTCCGTGCGATAGCCGATCATGGAATCCAGCGTGTTGATCATCTTGTAGGTCATCATGCCGGGCACACCTGCGCAGGCATAATAGAATAAAGGCGCTACAACGCCATCGCTGAGATTTTCGGACAGGGTCTCCATAACGGCTATACGTATTTGTGCTGCGCTGAGGTTACGTGTATCTCTGCCTACGATGTGAGAGAGCTGTAACCTGCCGGCTTCGAGGCCCCGATCCTGTAATGTTTCGAATACTTTTTTTCCTTCTCTTATTAGTTGGCGATGAGCCAGTCCAAAGAATACGAACAGGGTGGTGAAGAGGTAATAAGCGATGGGGTGAAGGCGCCAGAGCCAGACGGATAGGTAGTGAAAGCAGCAAAATGTGGCCGTGCATACGATCAGGGTGAGGAAGAGACCTTTTACGAACCGTGCTTGGCCCTTATTCAGCCCGGCCTCGCCTTTTGCGATCAGTCCTCCGAATAGCCGTATGGGATGAGGCCATCCGGCCGGATCGCCCAGCAAGAGGTCCAGCAGATAGCCGGTTGTCAGGGGTATGATCAGGCGCATGACAGTCTCCATTCTTTCAACGCATTTATCAATAATTGGTTTTGATGCGGCTTTTGGGTCGCCACCCTGAAATGTCCGGGACCAAGGCCTCTGAAGTTCTCTGCATTCCGTATGGCAATGCGGTGCTCGTTTAAAAGAAATTGCTGCAGTTCATGGACGGCGCCGTGCTTCGCACGGCAGAGGAAGTAATGTGTGTGGCTTTCATAGGTGTGTATTTGCAAGTCGCGTAACTGTTGTTGGAGGATATCTTTATCATGGAGGAGAGGACTGAGGTCTATGGAGCCATAATTTTCGAAAATGAAATCTCCTGCGGCCAGGGCCAGGGTGTTGACCGACCAGGGCATTTTGATCCTGGCCAGCTGGTGGATGATCTTTGGGCACGCCATGGTATAGCCCAGCCGCAGTCCGGGAATGGCGAAGGACTTGGTCAGCGAACGAAGGATCACCAGGTTGGGGTATGCTTCCAGCAGGGGGGTAAGGGACCCGATGGTCCGGGTGAATTCGATAAAAGCTTCATCCACGATGAAGAGGGTGTCGGGGTGGTGTTGCAACAGGGACTCCATGTGGGTGATGACCGTGCCTGTGGGATTGTTGGGGTTGCCTAACCATAAAAGATCGGGCAAAGACGTTGTCTGTGTGAGATTATGCCATTGAATAAATTCCAGCTGGTGTGCATGCATCCTGCAGGCGTCCTCGTATTCCGAAAAGGAAGGAATGACAAT
>DASZWE010000061.1:0-8789 GCA_035546735.1 Puia sp. | reverse complement strand
GGCAATTGGCCCAGCCAGGATTCCAGTTCTGCCAGATGGGGATCACTTTTTACCAGCTCCTGGTAAAGGCTTTCCACAAGGTCTTCACCTCTCATTTTTTTGACCTCGAAATCCATGGAGGATCCATCCTGGAGAGCTTTTGGCGTCTCAGCAGGAGGTTGAGGATCGGCTGGTTTATCCACGGGTCTGTCCGTGCGGCCGCAAGCCATAAGGCCCCAGGAAAACATAAGAATGGTAAATGTTCTGCGCATAAGGGTTTAAATTTTGAGATCAAAAATTAGATAAAGCATTGCTAATGTTACGTTAATACCGGTCAGCCGTTATTCTCCTCCCGGCCATAGCCGCCCACAGACATCGACACATTTCAATATTTCTCTGAAACCCGCTCCCAGCAAGGATTATGTGCATAACTTAGTGCATAACGGGTGCATAACATGAAGGGAAAAAATTTGGATTCGGGATATTCGATAACGTATCTTAGATATAGAAATTGAGATGCAGAAATCAGTCAAACGAAAGAAGCAGATCAATTGAGAAGTGGAAGTCTGTAAAAAGACGGAAACAACTCGCAGGAGCATCGGGTCAATAGGTACAACAACGCAAGTTGAAACTACCGAAAAAGACTTGATGCTTCTTTTTTTATTCTGCCCTGACCACTTTCCTGGTCCTCCATAAACGTCCTATCCCCACCACCCAAAAGGAAAGCTGAGCCAGAAGAAAAATTCCCAGCAATAACACTGTCAGCAGATACACTGGCCACATTGCAGCCAGCTGGAAGTATACAACAAAGATCGACGCAATAGCACCGGCCAGGCTTTTATCCTGCGATACCGGAGTCGGGCGGATAGTACTACTACAAATCCACCCTATCAGCGCCATCATAAGCCAGCAGGTCGCTGTGACAATGACCTGCGCTCTCCTGCCGGAACTGGTGCGACCCTTATCCCCTTGTCGCAACCACACATGCAATAACCAGGAGGCAATCAGCATTAGTGTCAACCCTCCGAAAGGCAGTAACGGCGCCATCAGCAACAATGCTAGTTCCGGTAGCCTGAAAAAGTCCCTAAATGAAGTCTTTTCCACACCGGAAAAATAGCCTATTCGCACATCTGCCGGAAATCATCTCTTTAATTTTAACAACTCCGCACACTCTGCGTATCAAAAACGTACACTTTCCTGCGCCTATCGCCGCCTAAGGGTTTAATAACCAATGCGCTGTTATTCCGGCACCTTTTTAGTCCCTCCCTTCCCATAACTGCTGACTATGTTCAAAAACTATATCCGCATCGCCTGGCGCAATCTCCGGAAGAGCAGGATATCCTCCATTATCAATATTGCCGGCCTCGCCACCGGCATGGCTATCGCCCTCGTCATCGGACTATGGATCTCCGACGAGCTTTCCTTTGACCAATATCACGCACGCCACAGCCGCATCGCCCGGGGCATGATCACACAGATCACTCCGGACGGGTCCTTTACAGGCAACGTGGTCTCCATGCCGATGGGTCAGGCATTTAAGGCGGAATATAGCCAGCTCTTCACGAGTGTCGCTCATATGAGCATTCCCTACGATCAGCTGATTGCCTATGATGACAAAAAGCTGATAGCTAATAGCGCCTGGGCCGATAAGGAGCTGCCGGAGATATTCACAGTCCGGATGCTGAAAGGTTCCATTGCCGCCACCGCCGACCCCTCCACCGTCCTCATTGCTCAGTCCCTGGCCACCGCGCTGTTCGGCAACGCCGACCCCATCAATAAATCTATTTTGACAGGGAACAACATCCGATTCAGCGTCGGTGGGGTATACGAGGATCTGCCGAAAAATACGACGCTGACCGACCTCAAGGTCGTAATGCCCTGGTATAATAAGGAAAATGACTATCGTAACAAGAACACCGATTGGAACGACCACAATGGTTATATCTATGTCGAATTAGCCCCCGGCGTCACCGCTGAACAAGCGTCGGCCCGGATAAAAAGCCTGCCCACCCCACAGATCAAAGGCTGGAAGGAAGAAGCCCTGGTCTATCCCCTCGATAAAGCCCATCTGTATAATAAATTCGAGAATGGCCGGGCAGATGGCGGCCGTATCCAGTTCGTTTGGCTCTTTGGCATCATCGGCGCCTTTGTCCTCCTGCTGGCCTGTATCAATTTCATGAACCTTTCCACCGCCCGCAGCGAAAAAAGAGCCAAAGAGGTCGGTATACGAAAAACAGTCGGGTCCCTGAAAAGGCAATTGGTGACCCAGTTCCTTAGCGAGTCGGTGCTTATTACACTGCTGTCCTTCCTCCTGTCGATAGTATTGGTGGAAGCGTCCCTGCCCTTCTTCAACTCCATTTCAGCCAAAGAAATGACGATGCCCTGGACCTACGGCAGGTTCTGGGCGCTGTCGATAGGCTTTGTCCTGTTCACCGGCATCCTCGCCGGCAGCTATCCCGCCTTCTATCTTTCCCGCTTCGACCCCGTACGGGTGCTAAAGGGTACGTTCAAGGCAGGCCGTTATGCGTCTATGCCACGCAAGGTCCTGGTGGTGCTCCAGTTCACCGTATCCCTGACCCTGATCATCGGCACCGTCATTGTCTTCAAACAAATCGGTTATGTAAAAGATCTCCCGGTGGGATACGACCGCGACGGCCTCGTCACCGTCCCGATGAATACCCCCGACATCTACAACCATTTTGACGCCCTCAGCCAGGAGATCATGGAACAGCAGCTTGCCTCCAACGTGGCCCGCTCTTCCATGAAGCCTACGGGTTTTATGAACAATAACGAACTGTATTGGAGAGGGAAAAGACCCGACCAGGAGTCCATCTTCTTCCGTAATGTCAATGTCAGCCGTGAATTTGGAGCCACCGTGAAATGGCAGATCACCCGGGGCAGGGATTTCAGCAAAAATTTCCTCAGCGACAGCACGGGTATGATACTCAACGAAGCCGCGGCGAAAGTGATAGGCATCAAAAATCCCGTTGGCGAGACCATGACCATGTTCGGGACGAAATTCACCGTTATTGGCGTCGTGAAAAATATGGTCACCAACTCACCCTATGAAAAGATCGAACCCGCCGTATTTCTGGGAGCGCCTTATTATGACTATATCCTCATCCGTCTCAGACCCGGTCAGCAGACCAGCAAGGCGCTCGCCGGCCTGGAAACCCTCTTTAAAAAATACAACCCCGGCAGCCCCTTTCTGTACAACTTCATCGACGAGGAGTATGCACGGAAATTCCAGGCAGAACAACGTATCGGCAACCTGGCATCCGTCTTCACCTCCCTGGCCATCTTTATTTCCTGTATCGGGCTCTTTGGCCTGGCATCCTTTGTAGCCGAGCAACGTACCAAAGAGATTGGCGTTCGTAAGATCCTGGGCGCCGGCGTCTTTACCCTGTGGGGCCTGCTATCCAGGGACTTCCTCAAGCTGGTGGCCATTTCCTTCTGCATTGCCATGCCGCTGGCCTGGTATGCCATGCACAAATGGCTGATGAACTACGATAATCGTACCGACATCCCCTGGTGGATCTTTGCAGCCTCCGGTACAGGGCTGTTATTGATCACCCTGGCGACGGTAAGCTTCCAGTCGCTGAAGGCAGCTACCATGAGTCCAGTGGAGAGTTTGCGAACGGAGTGAGCGACTCTTCGGCCGATAGGCCAGTCATGAATAAACCATCCATATGCTAAAAAGCTATTTCACTGTCGCCTGGCGCAACATCACCCGCCACAAAGCATACGCCACCATAAACACCCTCGGTCTTGCCCTGGGCATCACCTGCTGTATCCTTATCTTCCTCTGGATCAGAGATGAAAAAAGTGTCGACAACTTCCACGCCAACGGCAAGGACCTCTATGCCGTATATCAGACGGTGACCTCCGATGGACAGTCATATGGCAACTACCAAACACCGTTGCGAATCGACAGCAATAGAAACGTTTTTTTATTGAAAGAGGTCAGCAAGGCTGTACCTGAAGTAAAGAGCTTCGCGCTTTATGTACCTGGCTATATCCTGCCCTGGGGCCATGCCGAGACCTTCCAGGTCGGGGACAAGCTGGTCAAGCTGGAAGGCTCACGCGCGGGAAAGAACTTCTTTTCCATGTTCAGCTTCCCGCTGCTCGAAGGCTCCCCCTCCACTGCGCTAAAGGATATCTATGGCATCGCCATCTCCCGCAAGATGGCCGCCATCTTCTTTGGAAGCCCACACGCAGCCATGGGGAAGACCCTACGTTTTGAGAACTCCCTCAATTTCACGGTTGCTGCCGTATTCGAAGACCTCCCGGCGAACAGCACCTTTAAATTCGACTACCTCATCACCTGGGATGCACAGAGAAGCCTACACATCGAAGGCTCTACCAATGACGTACGCAGCTATATCCAGCTGGAAGCCGGCGCCGACCCACGGAAGGCGGAGATCAAGATCAATCAATACCTGCATACGCTGCTGGGGCCACAGCCAAAAGGTACTGACGTCCATGCCGGATTACAACCGTTTCACGAACAATACCTGCATAATGTCTTTGTCAGCGGAAAGCCCGTCACAGGCCGTATACAATATGTACACATATTCGGCAGCGTGGCCATCTTTATCCTCCTCATAGCCTGTATCAATTTTATGAACCTCGCCACCGCCCGCTCTGTACGCCGCGCCAAAGAAGTGGGGCTGCGAAAGGTCGTAGGTTCTACCAGGACCCATCTTATTGGGCAGTTCTTCGGAGAATCCCTGGTCTTCTCACTCCTCGCCATGATGGTATCCATATTGCTGCTGATCCTGCTGTTGCCTGCCTTTAATATTTTTACGGAGAAGCATATCATTCTTCCCCTGACACAGCCCATGTTCTGGCTGGGTCTGGCAGGCATCGCCCTCGCCACCGGAATAGTAGCAGGCAGCTATCCGGCCCTGTATCTTTCATCGCTGCAGCCCATCCGCACCTTAAAAGGCATCTTCCGGTTCACACAGGGAGCCATCTGGTTCAGAAAAGGGCTGACCATCTTCCAGTTCGTGCTGAGCATCGTGCTGCTCATCGCTACCATCGTCATTGTCCGGCAGACACGCTACGTACAGAATACCAACCTCGGGTACAACCGCGACAATCTCATTTATATCCGCATAGAAGGGGAGCTGTCCACGGAAGCGAAATACCTGCTCTTCAAGCGGGAAGCAACCGGTCTGCCCGGGATCAAGCTGATAGACCGCAGCACGGAGACGCCCCACTCCATGACTTTCGAGACATACGGTCCCATTCACTGGGAAGGACAAAAATCTACGGATAACGTTGGATTCAAACCCGCCAGCGTGGGACTAGACTTTATAGAATTGATGGATCTCAAGACCGTCCGGGGACGCCCTTTCTCCAGGGACATCGGTACCGACTCCACCGATGCTTTTATGGTCAATGAAGAGGCCCTAAGACAGATGGGCATGAAAGATCCCATCGGTAAATGGGTGTCCGCCTGGCAAAAAAAGGGACATATCATCGGCGTGCTGAAGGACTATCACACCGGCTCGCTGCACGAGCCTATCACACCCGTGATACTGGATGTAAAAGAGGGTGAATACTTCGGGGTTATCATGGTACGTACATATCCCGGACAGACGCCACAGGCGCTGGCCAGCCTGGAGAAAGTGTACAGGTCCATCAATCCCGGCTATGCATTTGCCTATCAGTTCGTCGACGAGGAATACAGGAAGATGTATCTCAGCGAGCAGGTGACTTCACGCCTGTCCATATTATTTGCCATCCTGGCTATCCTCATCTCCTGCCTCGGTCTCCTGGGTCTGGTCATGTTCGCAGCAGAGCAAAGGGTAAAGGAGATAGGTATACGAAAAGTGCTGGGCGCCTCGCTGAACCAGATCATCGGACTGTTTGCCAAGGATTTTCTGCAGCTGGTGCTGATCGCATTTTTGATCGCAGGCCCTCTCGGGTGGTATGCCATGAATTCCTGGCTGCGGGATTTTGCGTACCGGATAAGCATCTCTTGGTGGATCTTCGCCTTGTCGGGCGCTGTGTCCTTGCTGATAGCCTTGCTGACGGTGAGTCACCAGGCCTTGCGGGCGGCGACGGCTAATCCGGTGAAAAGTCTTAGGTCAGAGTGATCCCCGCCAATGCCTTCTCCGGCGCATCTGACGGCAGGCTTCCGGATACTGTCTTCCCGGGGCAGAAATCCCGTGTTTTAATTTACCGTTATGGGTGAAAAAACGGTATATTTATATAATTAAGATATGATATATTGCATTGCCCGCTGAATCACACTAAGGAATTTATTAAAACTCCATTAGATGAGATGCAATAACTGCGGATTTGACAATGCCAGCGATGCCACCCATTGCATCAAATGCAATATGCAGCTGGACAAGACGGCGGCGGTAAAACAGGCGCCCGTTGCTCACCAGCACGAAGCCTCTTATGCAGGCACCATTTCAGACAGCCAGCTGGCCAAACTCTCAGCGACGGGACAGCCGGACACAGCTCCTTCATCATTGACCCAATGCCCCTATTCCGATTGCGGCTATCCCTATTCCAGTGAGCTGAAGGTCTGTCCCCGTTGCCAGCGGCCCGCCGCCCCTGCCCGGTCCTTCACCGGGACCATCGACCCCTACCGTATCAAACCCACGGTAGAGTCGCCCGCACCCCCTGTCTGTTACCTGCTGCCCGTGAGCAAAGAAGGCGAGCCCGCGGAAGCAGCGCCTAAAAAGCTGTCCTTTACTTACGAGCAATCGTCCATCCAGCTGAACCGCGATAATCTCGATCCCGGTAATCCCAGCATTACAGGGAAGGTGCAGGCAGAGCTGACATTCGAAGATGGCGCCTGGCGGCTGAAGGACAGGAGCGAGCTGCAAACTACCTTTTTACTGGCATCGGATCCAACCCCTCTGGCAGACGGCGATATCCTATTGATTGGCGACCGTAAGTTCATATTCAGTAGCACCCCTGACCAATGAATATCCATCCCCAACAAACAGCCGTGCTGTTCGGCAGCTATGAAACACCCAGGAGGTTCGTGGCTGCGAAAGGGGATATTATTGAAGGATATACGGTGCTGGATCAACTGGGCGAAGGTACTTTCGGCGCCGTCTACAAAGTCCGCAGTCCGGAAGGCGTGACGCTGGCCCTGAAGGTGATCAAACTCTGGGAGATCGCCTTCGAAAAGGAAAGGCGCGCCATCATCAGCCGCTTTGTCCGGGAATTCGAGATCGCCTCGACCCCTTCCCAATACCTGGTCAAAAGCTACGGATATGGCAAGATCCAGGGCAATCCCTATATCACTATGGACTACTGTGCGGGCGGCTCGCTGGGGACATGGGTCGGCAAGTTCGGCAGGCATCCCCGTTTCAACCACATCGCTTACCAGGTATTGCTGGGACTGCGCGAGCTGCACAGCAAAGGTTATTTCCACCGGGACATCAAGCCTCAGAATATTCTCCTCAAAGACAACAACACGGCCCTGCTGACGGATTTCGGCATTGCAGGACAAAAGAACAACAGGCTCACGGTCACCAATATATTCGGCAGAGTGGAGCAGATCTTCGGCACCTGGGCCTACCTCGCCCCGGAACAAGCCAATAATAAAGTCGCATTCAAAGCGCTGGATGCCGTCACGGATATCTTTTCATTCGGGGTGATGATGTTCGAGCTCTTCACCGGCCAGTATCCCTTCCCCCCTTACAAGATCGATAGTGAACAAGACCTGGTAGACTACCTGGAAAATACCAAAAAGGGCCTATATACCAATATCGACAGGCAGCGGCACCTCCTCCCCGACCCCTGGACAACCATCCTGCGCGCCTGCCTGGAACCGGACTACCAGCATAAGAGAATTAATAATGTCGACAGCATCCTGCAAATGTTGGGTCATACACCCGACAAAGAGACCATCCTGCCTTATTACCCGGCTTCCAGCACCCTGGGACTCCAGGTCACCTACGGAGAGGATATGCACCGGGTATACAATCTGAACCGGCTGCTGCAGGCCGCCGGCCATCAGATCCTCACGCTGGGCCGGAAAGACCCTTCTGTCAACAATCATATCGAGATCACGGAAAACCAGACGACTTTCATCTCCAGGCGGCATGGCACCATCGAAAGATGGACGGATCCTGCCTGCTGGATCATCCGGGACGGCCAATGGACAGGGAGTGAATGGAAAGTTTCCATGAACCATGCGTACCTGAACTCCCGGCGTATCGACCAGGGCGGCGCCCGGATAAAACCCGGCGATATCATTACGCTGGGCGATACGGTCCTCAAAGTGATACTTATCAATGACCCTTCCGAAAACCAGTTAATCACCGGATAGTATCCGGTGGCGATACCTGCTTCCGAAAACACTGCCCCTACATTTGATAAAAAAATAGATATCATGTCTACTACCATTCATCAACCCACCGCCGGAGAAAGATTCTCCAAGTCCATCGGCGGCACCCTGAAGTCCATCGTGAACGCAGGCTCCCGCACCTACTTCATCCTGGAGCACAAGTCGAATACTGAAAAACATCCCATGGGACAAAGCGCTCCCTTCATAGGCGACTACATCGAACTGGGACGTGGTAATAAATATGCCGTCAACTTCGGGGAGGACTGCCCCACCGTCAGCCGGCCCCATGCAGCCATCATCCGCAAGAGCAATGGCTGGGTGGTAAAACCTCTGTCGAGGACCAACCCCACCCTGGTCAACGGCGTACGCATTGCCGACGAGACACCGCTGCACAATGGAGATGAGATACAGCTGTCGCTGAACGGCCCCCGCCTGTCATTCCTTACCCCGGCCAATAATAAAGTGGGCACGATGGGCATGACCATCC
>DASZWE010000060.1:0-14716 GCA_035546735.1 Puia sp. | reverse complement strand
CCGGCTCTTTGTCACCTTTGCCGTCTTCGCCATCCTTATCGCCTGTCTGGGGCTGTTCGGCCTGGTGACCTATGCGGCCGAGCAGCGGACAAAGGAGATCGGCATCCGCAAGGTGCTGGGAGCAAATGTCGGCGGTATCGTGACCCTTCTATGCCGCGATTTCCTGCACCTGGTGGGGATCGCTTCTATTATCGCCTTTCCTGTCGCGTGGTGGGCCATGAACCAGTGGCTACGGAGTTTTGCCTATAGGACCGGCATCAGCTGGTGGATCTTTGCCGCGGCGGCTGCGGCCGCCATCCTAATCACGCTGGTCACCGTGAGCTTCCAGACGATCCGAGCGGCCCTCGCTAACCCCGTGAAATCTCTCCGCAGCGAATGATCGGCGAATTATTTAATGAAAGCACTGGACAATTTCTATTCCACACAGGGCGAGCCCATAAAAAGCACATTGCTTGCCCTGAAAGAAATTATCCTGCAACAGGATAAAGCGATCTGCTCGATCCAACCAAGGACCTGCCCTTACAAACCATTGAGGATATTCTGCAACAATCATTAGACCTGTACAGAACAGGAGTAATAAAGTTATAAAAAAAACCGCCCTCCTGTAACATTTACCAGGGCCGGTACGTAATATAGCCAAACAATACGTTATGAAGCACTTGGTAACCATCCTAACGGCAGCGGCGCTGGCTTTTACGACCAGCCCCACACAAGCCCAGACGTACTTCGTCCATCATTTTCATAAAGCTACCATCAGCCCCTATATCCAGGTGACGTTTGTCCAGGGGGACGAGGAAAGCGTTACCATCGATAACATTATAGTGGACAGTAACAAGCTGCATGTGGAGGTACATAGCGGCACATTGCGGATGTACCTCGAAGGCGCCAAAGAGGTCCCTCATACCCGGGATTATCATTCCCTGTATCCTGATCATGCCGTAACCGCCACGGTGGTATATACCAGGCTGGATGCACTGTCCCTGCGGGGCGCGGAACCCTTCCTTTGCCAGAGTCCTCTCTCTGCAGAAAAATTTACGCTGCGCGTGTATGGCGACGCAAAAGTAACTTTTAAGGAAGCACATATCTCCCGGATGTATACCACGCTGTATGGCAGAAGCTCACTCGATATCGAAGCAGGGGCTGTGGATGAACAGCATTATACCTGCTATGGGGAAGGAAAGGTCAATACTACGGCCATTGCCGGACAGGAAGCAAAGGTCACTGCCTATGGCGAGGCCGAATTTGCCGTGAATGTTTCCGACCGGATCAGGATAACAGCCTTTGGTGAGGCCAGGCTTCGCTATATGGGCAACCCTACCATTCTGAAGGGCATCCATATCGGTGAAATGAACCTGAAGAGAATTGACTGACACCAATGATCACCGTGGCAGCGGAGTCGCCTTCGGATGCACTATCACCCGTATCCTGTCGTGATCCGCCACGTACACCGTTCCCAACCCAATAATTCACCACTACCCTGAGGCATTATTTAATGATCGCCACATACCCGCCACCGGGAGCCATTTTGATCGTCACCTTATCCCCCTTCTTCACCCGCACAGTCTCTAACGCATAGTCCTTTGCATTCCGGTCCGCATTCACCCCATCCTTCCAGATCTGCATCTCATGTTCCCCTTCACCCAGGAAATCCAGGTTTACCGTCAGCTGGCGTGGCGTCCAGTCCGTCATCGCGCCCAGGTACCAGCGACCATCCATCGCCTGCCGCGCCACCACGGCCCACTCGCTCACCTTCCCTTCCAGCGGAACCGTCCGTTGCCAAACGGTAGGGACCGCCTTCAAAAACTCCATGCATTCCTTCTCCTCTATATAATGCGTAGGAATATCGCACAACATCTGTAAGGGGCTTTCATACATAACATACATCGCCATCTGGTTACACCGCGTGCCCAGTGTCATCGGTTCGGCAGGCTCGGGCGCAAAAGCATCCTTCTGCACATTCCGCATGCCTCCCGGTGTAAAATCCATCGGCCCTGCCGCCATCCGGATAAAAGGGATCGTTAGCGTATGCGAAGGCGTGACCGCAGCTGCAAACTTGCTGATCTCATTGCCCAGCACACCTTCGGACGTCATGACATTGGGATAGGTCCTGCTCCAGCCCGTAGGTTTGTAAGCGCCGTGGAAGTCCACCATCAAATGTCGTCTGGCCGCCGACCTCGCCACCTTCTCATAATAGTTCACCATGTCCTGGTCATCCCGTTGCATAAAGTCCACCTTGATCCCTTTTATTCCCCAGGCAGAAAAACTATCCAACGCCATATCCATCTGCCTGTCCAGCACCAGCCAGCTCGTCCACAGCAGGATACCCACATTCCGTTGCTGTCCATAGCGCACCAGCTCCTGCACGTCGATGTCCTTCGACTGCTTCATCAGGTCCCGCGTATCACACCAGCCCTCGTCCAGGAGCACATACTCGACATGATTAGCAGCGGCAAAGTCGATGTAATACTTGTACGTGTCATTATTGATACCCGCCCGGAAAGGCACGTTGTAGACATTATTGTAATGCCACCAGTCCCACTGTACCTTCCCCGGTCGCACCCAACTGTAATCACTCCCCGCCTCCTGCGGGCGGCCCAGCAAATACGGCAGCTGATTTGCCAGCAATCCCTTGTCCTCTCCCTCTACCATCAATATCCGCCAGGGGAATTCCTTCGGGCCGTCCTCCTTCGCAATAAAGTCTTCTCTGCTGATCACCTTTTCATCCCTGTCGCTGGTCACTTTCTTTTCTTTCGGGTAATGCGGGAACACCGCCCGGATGCTCCCCTGCCCGTCACCCACGACCCACATTCCGGCATAGTTGAACAACCCCGACTCCGTCAGCAGCAGCTTCACTCCATGCGTCTCAAAAAGCACCGGAAGGCTGGCCATCTTCCCAACTCCAATTTCCCCCACTTTATAGGGGATATACTTTCTTTCATTATGCGAATAAAATCCCTGCTCCTCGGGGTACCAGGCCCTTGCCGAATCTCCCAGGTTTATCCCCGCCTGTTCGTCCAACACCCGGTAAGGTCCCTTATGATCATCTACCCATCTCCATGCAATGCCATTGTCGAATACCCTCCACTCCACGGCAAGCTGGTCCTTAAAGGCTACCCGCAGCCAATTATAGTTATCCTCAACAGTAGCGCTCTGCTGCGCGACCACGGGACGAAGCACGCCGCTATGGGTTCCGCTGGATACCTTCCCCATTTTTCGGACGCCGTCCTGATCTGTCCTCAGACCAATCCCGGATCTTCCCGTCAACGCTGTTCCATTCCTTATCAGCTGATAGTCGATACTATCTCCGATGGTCAACCGGACGGTCAGCTCCTTGTCCGGGGAAGTGATCACATACTGTTTTTGAGCGTTGCCAACACCGGCTGACAATGTCAGCAATACGAGAATAAAGCCTTTATACATTCTTTTTATTTTGTTCATTTTCTAATGCAGAAGAGGAAGCAATATAGTTTAAAAATCCTTATATTGGGGAGTACCCAGCCCATTAACCCCATTAAACCCAAGCGATGTCACACATTAAAAGAACCATTACCCTTTCCGTCCTCATCCTCATCAGCCAGGCAATTTGTGCCAGCTCGAAACCGCTGCCGGGATACTATATTACCAATAGCGGAGACTCTGTCCATTGTAACATCGAATTTGAAGACTGGTACAAAAACCCTGCGTCCATACAGGCAAAGGTCAACAACGAAACGAGAACGTTAAAAGCTTCCGACATCAAAGGTTTTGGCGTGTTCGAATACACCGACTATAGATCAGCTACCGTCACCTATCATACGAATCCTATCAACGGGACGGAGCTGCCGGGCAAATTCTCGGACAGCACGATGACAAAAACTGTCTTCCTCAAGACGCTGATCAAAGGAACCTATTCTTTGTATGAGCTCAATCTCACGGAAAGGAGATATTATTTTGTTCAGAAGAATGATGGAGATATCTCCGAGCTGCTGTACAGAGTGTGTGTAGTGCTGGGAGAAATAAAGGAAGACCGGCAATATGCCAATACACTGGCCGGCTTGTTTATGGAGGAAGATATGCTGGACCGATATAAGGGGAAGATCTATGGCGCCTCTTACAACTCGGATATTATTTCCCTGATAAATATACTCAATGGGAAGCACGGTGATGTAAAAACCAAAAAAGCAGCCACCGCACGCTGGCAGGCGGGAGTCTTTGCAGGTGGCATGATGCACTTTTTCCCGACCAACGTGAATGGCTATAATACAAGGAATGGCAAATTGAATTCTTCCACCGCCTTTTCCGGAGGGGTAAACCTGCTTTATCTGACCACCGGGCATTTGAATGCTTTCAAGGTCGGCCTTTCCCTGAGCTATGACAGCTATAACAGCACCGGCCTGCGAGTCGACGCGGTATATGATAAAGCAGACCCCAATGATTGGTTTGTAACGACCCGTACTTCGCATCTGTCGGTGACGAATAAAATGTTTATGGCCAACCTGTATGCCACCTATACGCTCAATCCCGGGGACAGGATAAAGTTCTATCTGAAGGCAGGGTTGTCCTGGGGCATTGGTAAAAGCAACACATTTGTAATAAACAACTTTTCGGCTGTAACCAAAGGTTTTAACAGCGGGAATGTTATCAACACCAACGGGCACGGGACGGAAGCGCTGGCTCCCATCGGCACCGAGCTAATCAATCCAAATGGTGGTGCAGGTATAGAGATGGACAGGCATAAGCTGGAGTTTTCCTATTACTATCCTATGGATGCCGCCACTTCGAATGATCCGGCCGTCTTCAAGATTGGTATGGCAGGCATTTTTTATTATTTCACCATTTTAAAGTGAGTATTTCTCAATAAGCTCCATCGCCCTCCCTACACCGTCTTCCGTCCGAATAGCCGCCGCCACCTGTTTACAGTTTTCGATTATTGCGAGATCCTGTACAGAACGGACGGCCCGCAGCAGCATGTCGGATGAAAGCTCTTTAAAAGGAATATGACAGCCCAGCCTTTTCTCCTCGATCATGACCCCATTGGCGGGCTGGTCGGCCAGCATCGATACGACGATGATGGGTGTGCCGCTACGCAGGGCTGCCGCGACGGTCCCGATGCCGCCATGTATCACCACGGCAGCGCAGCGGGGCATCAGCCATTCGTGATCGATATACTTTGCGGCAAACAGGTTGGGATGTGCGGGCAGGTCTTTCAATAGCGACCAGCCGGCGCCCAATACTACCCGACGGTGCGCCAATAACCCCTGCAAGGCTTCGTAAAGTTTTGCCTGGTTGGGTACCGGAATGCTCCCAAAACCAATATATACAGGTTTGTCGCCTTTGGCCAGCCAATCTTCCAGCCCTTCCGGGATCTCCTTTTGCAGCTGCCGTGCCGATGGGGGAAGGTAGAAAAAGCCTGTGATATACGCATTAGGCGGCCAGTCCCCGGGCTGCGTGACGAGCTGCGGGCTCAATGCAGTGATGGCCAGCATGCCACTCCGGAGACAGGCTTTCATCACATTGGCAGGTGGCAGGCCTATCTCTTTTCTGAACTTATCGATCTGTTTGCGGATCATGAGATACCCCAGCCAAAGCAATCGGTACGATAGCTTGTTGATCCAGGGATGCCCTTTTGTACCAATGGCCTGGAAAGGAAATTCCCGTGTCGGTATGGGCGGCAGGCTTAGGAAAACCGCCGCGCACTTTTTATGATATTTCTCTGCTATGGAATAGACTATCGGAAGAGGAAGGACGCTTACAATTAAAAAATCAAAATGACGGCAGGCATCCAGTATGTCCCGATTGCTCCGGTCGGCCGATTGTGCGGTGGCTTTTTGCAGGTGGTAAAAGAATTTAAATACGCTCCCTCCTTCCAGGAGCTTCAGGGCCGCCGGTGAGTTGATGATCTGCTCGCTATTGCCTGTCACCGGCATGTATTGCACGCCAAAGCCTTCCACAAAGCTTTTGAAATTCTCCGGCGCTACGATGGTGACGTCATGACCTTTTTCTATCATAGCCAGGGCCAGGGCAATAAATGGCTGGACATCTCCGCGTGAGCCGCTGGTGACTATACCATATCTCATGGGGGACAAAGTAACCGCAAAAAGGCAGGAAAACCATCACCTTCTCATCTTAAAAATATACTCGAGGGATCCGGGAGTTATGCCATTGTATTTCGTCGCATGCTGATGACTGAACACGAACGAGGTGCTCGTCAGGGAAACTACCTTACATTCCACGGGCTGCGATGGGAGATTTTTATTGATCAGCGTAAACGCAGTAGTGTCGGCATTTACCGTATAACTGCCGCTCTCACCAGCCGGACTGATGTCGGGAGTCAGATTTTCCAGCCATGTGAGGTCACTGTTGAACTGATAATAATAGTAGGAAGGTTCGCTATAGACTGTACCGTTGTTGATGACCGCGCCGGTGGAATCATGTGGAATGACGGTGACAGACGTGATCGTCCATTTACCGGCGATGGTTTTGCCCTGGGGGGAAGGCGTAGCTCCCTGGTTCTTGCTGCACGCCACAAATGCTATGGCGACCGCAATGAGTATAAATATGTTTTTCATGATGTGCTTTGTTAGCACAAAGAAAACGGTATTTTGGCTGAGCTGGTTGCTTACAGCTGCTCCATTCTCCCATCGGTGAGTGTTGGCATATCACCGGTAGCACAACACCCCTCAAAACCTATAACACAAGACCCTTAGCATATTCCTAAAGGCGGGTATCAGGGCCAGGACGCCAAAGAGGGTACGGCGACCGAAACCAAGCCCCCGCGTGCTTGAAAAGGAAAAAAGGGACATGGCCGCCACCCGTTGCATGCCGGGGTTCAGCTTATCGACATCGGACAGGTGATCCACGGCCCATTTATGAACAGTGTTGAATTCATTTTTGAGCCTGGCTTGTCCCGACTTAACACCAAACGAGTTCATCACATCGAAAACTATGGAGCCATGGGGAAAATGCTCGGTGAGCCGGTGAAGTACTGCCTTTACGGCGTCTTCTTCCAGGTACTCGAACAGTCCTTCTGCAATGATCATGACAGGCCTGTGCCGGGGCAGATCATTTATCCAGTCCGGTGCTGTCACCGAAGAAGCGATCATATGATAGCCCGGCTGCATGGAATAGAATTTTTTTCGAAGCTCGATGACCTCGGGATAGTCCAGGTCGTACCAGTCGACGGAGGCTCCGGGCTGTATCCGAACATATCTTGTGTCCAGACCGCAGCCCAGGTTCAGGACGACGGCATTGTCATTCTTACTCAGGAACTCCCTTGCCCATGTATCGAGCTGTCTGGCCCGGACGACGATGATCTCGTGCCCAAAGCCCTGGTATTTGGCGGGATCGATGTTTAGGTGTCGCAGTATTTCATCCGCCGCCCGGTCATGCAGGATCGAATGCCCGGACCGGAAGTCCTGAGCCTTGGCATACAGGGTTATGAATAGCGTAGATTTTTCTGCTGTCAGATTGATGTCCATCGTGCCACCCTATGCAAAATCCGGGCCCCTCACGGGAACAGTTTTTGAAGCAGCTACCTTAAACTACACGTATGAAATTATTTATCGATACAGCCAACCTCGACGAAATAAAAGAGGTAAATGAAATGGGGCTGCTGAATGGGGTAACCACCAATCCCACCCTCATGGCCAAGGTAGGTGTCAAAGGCGAAAAAGCCGTTGTCGAACATTACAGAAAGATCTGTGAAATGGTAGACGGGGACATCAGCGCAGAGGTCACCACTACGGATTTCCAGAGTATGATCGATGAGGGCCAGAAGCTGGCGGCCATCCATTCCAACATCGTAGTGAAGATCCCCATGACAAAAGACGGTGTAAAGGCCATCAAATGGCTCACGGACAAAGGGATAAGGGTCAATACCACGCTTGTATTCTCGGCGGGGCAGGCGATCCTGGCCGCCAAGGCCGGGGCTGTCTATGTTTCTCCCTTCATAGGCCGGATAGATGATACGGGATGGGACGGGCTCGAGCTCATCGCACAGATAGCCAATATTTACACCGTACAAAAGTATACCACGCAGATACTGGCGGCCTCCATCCGGAATTCCAACCATATCATTCAATGTGCGGGGTTAGGCGCGCATGTATGCACCTGCCCGCTGGAACCCATACTCGGGCTTCTGAAACACCCATTGACCGACATCGGTCTGGCGAAGTTTATGGAAGATGCCAAAAAGTCCCGGTAACACATTCATCTCCCAAAACGGCCCCATGTCGCTCAGGTCATTGCTCATCGGACTTATCCTGTTTTGCTGCGCCCATTCTCCTGCTCTGTCACAGGACCGCCGGCTTTTCCGCCTGTATGAAGACAATGATTTTATCAATATAGCCGGGAAAGGCACCGATAAGGGCTATACCAACGGCACCCGACTGGATTACTTTTATACAAAGGATCACCCCTCACGGTTTTTTATGGATCGCTGGTTCCCCCTGGCAGGCGACGGGACCGTCAATGCTTTCAGCTATAGCCTCATGCAGGTAATGCTCGTTCCTACCGACATTTCAAAGCCACAGCCTGATAAGAATGACTGGCCTTATTCGGGCGCCCTGGTCCTATCCCATGGTCTGAGCTCCTTTAATCCCAAAGAGCATTGGTCCCTGGAAAGTACTATTACGGCGGGCGTCATCGGTCCCCTGTCCCTGGCAGAGCAATTGCAGACCCTGGTGCATCGTGTGATCGGGTATACCAAGCCCATGGGCTGGAAGTATCAGATGCCGAACGACGTATTGCTAAACATCGATGTTCAGTGCGAAAAGATGATCTGGCAGAAGAACAAGGTCTTCGAATGTATAGGAGGAGGACAGGTACAGGTGGGTACGATGCAGGATGGAGGCGATCTTCACCTGCTCCTGCGGGTGGGAAAAATGCAGCCTTGGTTTTCCGGCTATATCACCCATTTCGCCATGGCCAAAGGCAATGGACATCGTCTGCAGTATTATTTCTTTGTAAAGCCGGCTGTACAATGGTGGTCCTTCAATGCCCTGCTGCAGGGAGGTTTTTTCAGTGGCAAAAGCAACTATTATGCAGGTGTGGATAGCAAAGGACAAAGTCCTGCTTTAAAAAAGGTGACGGTTGCGGTGGATGCGGGGTTCGTGCTGGTGCTCGGGAATGTAAGCTTCTCTCTTATTCAAAAAGAACTATCGCCGGCGATCCACAATGTCTCCGATCAAACGGTAGGGAATATATCCCTTACCTATAGTTGGTAATTGCCTCAATTCTCCTAACTTGGTGGCCGAAATCTTTACGGAACCTCAAAATTTTACAATAATGACCTCGAAGAAGCATGAACACCTTAAAAAAATCACTAATAACGTGAGTAAAAGAACGCTGCTCTTTACAGCGCTTGCCCTGGCAGGTGTTATCAGCATGGCCCAGCAACCCAACACCCTGACAGCAAAAGAAAAGAAACAAGGATGGAAGCTGCTGTTCGACGGCCATTCGACAAAAGGCTGGCATACCTATCTGCGCGATACGGTGGGGGCAAAATGGCAGGTAAAGGATGACGCCCTGGTATTTGATCCTTCCCAGCCCGCCAGCGGAGGAGGAGACATCGTGACAAATGACAGCTACGAAAATTTTGAGCTTCGGCTGGAATGGAAGATCTCCAAAGGCGGCAACAGCGGGATTATCTTCGACGTCCAGGAGAACCCCAAATACAATGCAACCTATCTTACGGGGCCTGAAATGCAGGTTTTAGATAATATAAATGCCTCTGATAATAAAAAGCAAAACCATTTAGCAGGGTGTCTTTATGACATGGCGGGAGATTCCACCGTCTCCAAACCCAATCCAGTGGGAGAATGGAATCATGTCCGGCTGATCCAGAACAAAGGGCATCTTACTTTCTGGCTCAATGGGATAAAGACCTATGAAGGACAGATAGGCAGCGAAGAGTGGAATAAGATGGTTGCCAACAGCAAATTCAAGAGCCAGCCCTTTAGCGATTTTGGGAAAATTGCCAAGGGTAAGATAGCGCTACAGCAGCATCCGGGATCCAGCCAGTGGAGAAATATCAAAATACGCCCGCTGTAATACGCCGGACGCCGGCAACGGCTCAGGCTCACCACCGAATGTGTTCGTCGATAAAGTCAATCAAGCTGTCAGCCAGTATTTTCTGTTCCGCGATATTGGGATGCCCCGGCGTTCCTTTGAAAGGTACGATAAGGGTATAGATATTTTTATCAGCCAGCAGGCTGACAGCCTTTTCCATATAGCCGGGCCAGGGAGCGCCGGGCTTGCTGGCATCCATATTGCCCAGCATACATATGATGGATGCATGGGGATATTTTTCTCTCACTCCCTGTACAAATTTCTTATACGCCTGTATAATGGTATCAGGGCCAGGGGCGGTCTTTCCAAATCGGGCCTTGAATTGTTCATGGTCGGGCATGTTGGTCAGCCACGCGTCGTTCTGAAATAAATTGATGACGACCACATCCGGGGTCCATTGTGTAAAATCCCATCTGGACATCGGGTCGGTAGCATCCGCCCTGTCCCACATTTCCGGCATGATGAGCGGGAACCAGCTGATCAATATTCCAATGCCGCTCTTGGTGATACAACGATAGTCCGCATTGAAATGCCGTCCCGTAATAGATGCATACGCGACATAGGCGTTCTCATAGGGCGCGGTCCCCCTATCCTTCCCCGAGCTGTCCTCTACTGCATAGCCGCAGGTAATGGAGTTGCCGTAAAACTCGAGCCTTCTTTTTGGGACAGGCGGAGGGGGTAACAGGGTGGCATGTGCGTCGGGCAATAGTCCATAAAGCCAGGTCTTGCCCATGGCCCATTCTGTGCGCTTGAATAATTCCAGGTCATGGTGGCCGGATGATAGACCGGAGGCAAGCGTATAAAGTCTTTTGACATTGTTCGGATGCAGGACCATCGTCACCTTGCCATCTACCAGGACGTTATAGTAGTTGTCGCCCCGCTCGTCCTTCAAAAGAGCCCGGACGCCCGTACCATCGAACGATACGGAGACCGTGGTTGCCGTCCAGGACAGCTCGGCGGAGTTGTCCCGTGTGATGATCCTTCCCATATAATGAATACGCGGGTCGGAAAAGCTGATCATATGATCCTGGGCATGACAGGCGCATGCGCAGAAGAGCCATAATAAAAGGAATTGATAATTTTTTTTCATGAGCTTGGTTGACTGAAGTTAATCTACTATTTTGATATTATGATAAACCTGAAAAATATAAAGCTGGATAACAGTCCTTCCAACTACATCCCTTCTCCCGGGTTGCTGAATGCTCTGGAGGTGGCTTATATGTTAAAAAGACCTTTATTGCTCACGGGTGAACCGGGGACGGGTAAGACCCAGTTTGCCTTCTGGGCGGCAGATCAGCTGGCCAGGACCGAAGGGTTTCATAATACTCCCTACATCTACAATACGAAGACCTCCAGCACGGCCCAGGACCTTTTTTACAGCTATGATGCGATTGCCCATTTCCGCGATGTCCGGCAGTCCGAAGACCAGGGCGGCGGCAAGACCACAGAGGACTTTATCCAGCTGAAAGCATTGGGTCTGGCCATTGCCAATGCTATTGGCAGGAATCAGCTGCAGCTAAGCTCCCGCATCCTGGACAGCAGTCATGTGAGCGCGGAGAGAAAAGGCAGTATCGTGCTCATCGATGAGATAGACAAGGCGCCCAGGGACTTCCCCAATGATCTTTTAAATGAGATAGAGAATTATGAGTTCGAGGTCAAAGAGCTCAACACGCGCATACAGGTCACGGAGGAGGAACAAAAGCAAAAGATCATTATCATCCTTACCAGCAATTTTGAGAAAAATCTGCCGGACGCATTTTTAAGAAGATGTATCTATTATCACATCGACTTCCCCACGCGGGAAAGGCTGTTCGAGGTCATCGTCAAAAGGCTGGATATATCTCCGGACGACTATACCAATCTCGAAAAAAGAGTGAACGATTTCTTCCAATTCCACCACTATCCCAATATCATCAAAAAACCCTCCACTTCCGAATTCATCGACTGGATAAGGGTACTGCAAAACGACAATCTGCTGCATCAGGAGTTTTTCCAGCAAGACAGGCTGCTATTAAACGATGTATTGCCAAAATATTTACCCATATTGATAAAGAACAAGGACGACATCAACCGGCTGCTTGCACAATAGCTCCATGAGTACCGCCCCCAATATCATTTTCGAAGATTTTCTGCGCCAGCTGAAAAGGGCAGGCTTTGTCCTGAGCCTCCATGACTATATCGAGTTTACGGCCGTCTTCGACAGGTTCGGCGACGATGTGGCCAATTTTAAATATTACCTGGCGCCTATCGTATGCCGTAATAAGGAAGAGCAGGAATTGTTTTACCGTATATATGACAGGTTCTATCTCACGCCCCGCGTCCCTGTACGGAGGGGCATAACGCAGCCGCCACCCAGTTCTTACTTCAGGGAGCCATGGTCGGTGCGGAAGCTGCTCAACAATTTTCTTTTCTGGGTATGTTTTCTCCTGCTGACGGGAGGAGGGATCAAGCTGAAGATGTGGTTCCGGCATCGTCATGATCCGCCGTCTGTGGTGATCAATGCCAAACCCGAAGGAAGTGTCGAGGTCCGTCCCGATGAAGCTCCGACAGGTACGCAGGGACCTGTATTTGTAGCCAAACCGTTAAAGCCCCGTTCGGACAGCGGGGAGGTGAAAAGCAAGGTGGCGCCGTCCGGACAGCCTATTGAAAAAGAGAATGCCGTCCATTCCACCGCGTTTGCCTGGCTGGTGTTGCTGGGTCTTGCCTGTCTGGGTCTGTCTACGTCCTTCTTCCCCCAGCGGAAATCACGATTCCTGCCGGAAGTGGACCTGGATACCCGTCGTGGTGACGATGCGCCTGTCGATCTTCCCTTTCGTCCAAAGGATCATCTTATTCAAAAGATGCCTGCCCTGACAAGATTGTCGACCAGTCTGGGACAAAAAGTCCCGACAGGAGCCTTTCGCCTGGATATAAAAAGGACCATTCATAGCTGTGTAAACAACTATGGCTTGCTGCTGCCTGTCTATAGGGTTATCGAGCGGGCTCCGGAATACCTGGTGCTGATAGATAGAAAGCAGCCACTGCATTGTCATTTGTTCCGCCGGCTGGCGCAAACGCTTATCGACGACGCTGTCCCTATGAACTATTATTTCTTCGACGATATGACGGCCTTCTTTGCTGAAGGCAGTGATAAGCCAGTGAGCTTTTATGGATTGAGAGAACGCCATTATCCGGCCCGGCTCATCATCAGCAGCGACGGCTATTCTTTCATCGACGGGAAGGAAGAGCTTTCCGGCGACATCGCGGCGGAGCTGTCCCAATGGAGCGACAAGCTGCTCCTCACGCCCGTATCTTCATCCGACTGGGGTGCTTATGAGGATATCCTGTCGGAAGAGCTTCGGGTGGTGTCGGCCGACATGGAGAACTGTATCTGCCTGGCGGAGTATTTCAGCCAGGATGCGGCGGAAGAAGGAGCTCCACTACCCGTCCACCAGGATACGTATAAAAGCAAATACCTGCATCTGGAAGACATGGATATGCTGCGGGAATATCTTGGGGATGATGATCTCTTTCAATGGGTATGCGCTATTGCTGTATATCCTACGGTGAAATGGGAGGTGATCCTGTCCATCGGAGCGGGCCTGCTGACAGCATCCCGATCGCTGCATAAGCTTAATTACAGCAATCTTCTCAAAATAGTCCGTATCGGATGGCTCAATGGCAAGACCATCCCGCAGGACATACGCGTCCGGCTGCTGCAAAAGTTATATATCCATTCGGAGATCATCGCCCGGGAGAAGGTGCTGGAACTGCTGAAGGAATCCGACGAGCTCATCCAAGCGGAGAGCGATGCCTATAAGGAAAAGATGCTGTTATTATACACACAAAGCTTTGTGCTGTATGCTAGCGATACGCGTAAGAACAAACAATACGACCAAGACGCCAAAAAATTTCTCTCCATCTGGGATAAGCAGGCGGTACCGGACCTGGCGACGGTTATCTATTTGAAAAACCAGCATAAGGAATGGGAGACGCCGGTGCGTTCCATCGACAATCCTTCCAGATCCGTGGCTCCGAACAAGCTGCTGAGCGAGCTGCTTGCCATGCGGGTCATCAGCGATCCCAGGATCAGAAGCTATTTCAGGAATGCGGGGGTCAGCTGTTTTGCCGTATTATGTCTTTTATTTCTTTTTAAGGATACCATTCAGGGCTGGGATATCAATCAAACCCTGGGGCTGGTCGACAGGGATTATGTCAGCAACAGGATCGTCGTCCATATCCCCGTTACGGACTGTCTGAAAAAAAAGATCGGGGACGGCAGGTTGATGGTGACGTTGAACAACTATGACAACAACCGGTATAGCCAGACCATTTCCCTCACCGGTAAATCCAGTCTGAGGGTAGTTTTCGAGGATATTACGATGAGCGGCAAGGATCCCGGAAAAGAGACCTTTCAGCTGATACTCAACAACAGCCTTACCATTCCCTGTACCTACCGGGAGTTCTATCCACAGTATGATGTGCAGCTGGAGGAGGCGGATTGCAGCGACAATCTTCGACCGCTGCCTGCTCATGACCTGGATCCCAAGCCGGGTGCGCTTATACAGTGAGGCGGGCCTTAAGCCTGTTCCCCGGTCTTATCACCTGTCAGTGATACGTTATTTCTTCTTTGCCGCCCGGGTCGTTGCCTTTTCCTGGTCCTGCTTTATCCGGTATTTTACGATCCTGC
>DASZWE010000059.1:0-12106 GCA_035546735.1 Puia sp. | reverse complement strand
AGACCGAGTTCACCGTCATCCTGAAGGATGCCGGCGCGAACAAGATCAACACCATCAAGGCCGTACGCGAAGTCACCTCGCTGGGCCTGAAGGAAGCCAAGGACCTGGTTGACGGCGCTCCCAAGCCCGTTAAGGAAGGTGTCAGCAAGGCTGACGCCGACGCCCTGGTTGCCAAGCTGAAAGAAGCTGGCGCTGAAGTAGAGGTTAACTAAGGTTTGATGCTGCCTGGCCGGCTCCGCCGGCAGGGTAAAAAATGTCGCAAAAAAGGGGCAGCCTGCTGCCTCTTTTTTGATTTTTATTGCTAAATTTCATAACTTTGCGGTCCGTTTCCCTAAAGCTAATTAGCCGTTGAGATTTGTTTAAATGTATAAACTGCTGATATTCAATGAGTAAGGCAGTTATAGGCGCCAGACGATTTTGAGCACGAATCATTAAAAAACCGGTAGTAATCAATATGTCTTCAACAAAATTGCAAAACAGGATCAATTTCGGTAAAATCAAGCACCTTGCCGAAACTCCTGACCTACTTGAAGTGCAGATCCAATCTTTTAAAGAATTTTTCCAGCTAGAAACTACCCCGGACAAGCGTAATATCGAAGGTTTGTTCAAGGTATTTAAAGAGAATTTCCCGATCACGGATACGCGGAATATTTTCATGCTGGAATTCCTGGATTACTTCATTGACCCTCCCCGTTACACGATCGAGGAGTGTATGGAACGCGGCCTGACCTATGCTGTTCCCCTGAAGGCCAAGCTCCGGCTGAGTTGTAATGACGAAGAGCACGTAGATTTCCAGACCATTGTCCAGGACGTATTTTTGGGCAATATCCCCTATATGACTCCCCGTGGCACGTTTGTGATCAACGGGGCGGAACGCGTAGTAGTATCCCAGCTGCACCGCAGTCCCGGGGTATTCTTTGGTCAGTCTATCCATCCCAACGGGACCAAGATCTACTCGGCCCGTGTGATCCCTTTCAAGGGCGCCTGGATGGAGTTCGCCACGGACATCAACAACGTGATGTACGCGTATATCGATCGTAAGAAAAAATTCCCTGTCACAACCCTGTTGCGTTCCATCGGGTATGAGACGGATAAGGATATCCTGGAGCTCTTCGGTATGGCCGATGAAGTGAAGGGGGATAAAAAGGCTTTGCAAAAGTTCATTGGCAGGAAGCTGGCTGCCCGCGTGCTGCGTACCTGGGTAGAAGACTTTGTCGATGAAGATACTGGTGAGGTAGTATCCATCGAAAGGAATGAGATCGTGCTGGAGCGCGATACGATCCTGGATGAAGAAGCCATCGATATGGTGGTGGAAATGGACGTTAAGAGTGTTTTTGTGCAACGTGAGGATGTAGGCGGCGACTATGCCATCATTTACAATACCCTGAATAAGGATACCTCCAACTCGGAACTGGAAGCCGTACAGCATATCTACCGCCAGCTGCGTGGCGCTGACGCTCCCGATGACGAGACGGCGAGAGGTATTATCGATAAGCTGTTCTTCAGCGACAAGCGTTATGACCTGGGTGAGGTAGGACGTTACAAGATCAACCGTAAGCTGAACCTCAACCAGCCCCTGGATCAGAAGACACTGACAAAGGAAGATATGATCGAGATCATCAAGTATCTCGTTCGCCTGACCAATGCCAAGGCCGAGATCGACGATATCGATCACCTGAGCAACCGTCGTGTCCGTACGGTGGGGGAGCAGCTGTATGCTCAATTTGGCGTGGGTCTGGCGCGTATGGCCAGGACCATCCGCGAGCGTATGAACGTCCGCGACAATGAGGTATTCACTCCTGTGGACCTTATCAACGCGCGTACGCTGTCCTCCGTCATCAACTCTTTCTTCGGTACTTCCCAGCTGTCCCAGTTCCTGGATCAGACCAACCCGCTGAGCGAGATCACGCACAAACGCCGTATCTCCGCCCTCGGACCTGGCGGTCTTTCCCGTGAGCGCGCCGGCTTCGAAGTTCGTGACGTGCACTATTCTCACTACGGTCGCCTCTGTACCATCGAGACGCCGGAAGGACCCAATATCGGACTCATCTCCACGCTCTGCGTCCACGCCAAGATCAACGAAATGGGCTTTATCGAGACTCCCTATCGTAAGGTGCAGGATGGAAAGGTCGATCTGAAGAAGCTGACCTACCTGAGTGCGGAAGAAGAAGATGTCGCCAAGATCGCGCAGGCGAATATTACTTTGGATGAGAAGGGCAACTTCGTAGAAGATAAGATCGTCTCCCGTCAGACGGGTGACTTCCCCATTCTGGACAAGGGAGAGGTGGAATTCATGGACGTAGCTCCCAACCAGATCGTCGGTTTGAGCGCCTCCCTGATCCCCTTCCTCGAGCATGATGACGCCAACCGTGCGCTGATGGGATCGAACATGCAACGTCAGGCTGTACCGCTGATCCGTCCTGAAATGCCAATCGTCGGCACCGGGCTGGAAGCAAAGGCTGCCCGTGACGCCCGTATCCAGATCCATGCTGAAGGGGAAGGCGTCGTAGAGTTCGTGGACGCCAATGAGATCCATGTGCGTTATGACCGTAGCGAAGCGCAGAAGCTCGTCTCTTTTGAAGAAGATCTGAAGGTTTATAAGCTTACCAAGTTCATCAAGACCAACCAGGAGACTTGTATCAACCTGAAGCCGGCCGTTAAGAAGGGCCAAAAGGTGAAAGAAGGGGACTTCCTCACGGAAGGATATGCCGTACAGGATGGCGAACTGGCGCTGGGCCGCAACCTGAAGGTGGCTTTCATGCCCTGGAAGGGTTACAACTTCGAGGATGCCATCGTAATCAGCGAGAAAGTTGTGAAGGAAGACCTTTTCACTTCCGTGCATATCTCCGAATACGAGCTGGAAGTGCGCGATACCAAGCTGGGTGAAGAAGAGCTTACGCCTGATATCCCCAACGTTTCTGAAGAGGCTACCAAGGACCTGGACGAGAACGGTATCATCCGTGTGGGCGCCCAGATCAAGGAAGGTGATATCCTCATCGGTAAGATCACTCCCAAAGGCGAGAGCGATCCCACTCCGGAAGAAAAGCTGCTTCGCGCTATCTTCGGTGATAAGGCCGGGGACGCCAAGGACGCCTCTCTGAAGGCTCCCAGCGGCACGGAAGGTGTGGTTATCTCCAAGAAGCTGTTCCAGAGGGCTAAGAAAGATAAGAATGCCAAGGTGCGGGAGAAAGCCGCCCTGGAAAAGATAGAGAAGGTGCATGAAAAGAATACGACGGACCTGATGGATGTGCTGTTGAGCAAGCTGCAGGTGCTGCTGAAAGATCATGCATCTGCGGGAGTGAACAACAACTTCGGAGAGGTGCAGATCGGCAAGGGCGCCAAGTTCACTGCCAAGAACCTGGCAGGGATCGATTATCTCAACGTGAATCCCCTGGGTTGGACGGGTGATGCGAAGACGGATGATTCCATCAACATACTCCTGCACAACTACAGCATCAAATACAACGAAGAGCTGGGGCGTTATAAGAGGGAGAAGTTCAATATCTCCATCGGGGATGAATTGCCTGCTGGTGTATTGAAGCTGGCCAAGGTTTACCTGGCTGTCAAGCGTAAGCTGAAGGTAGGTGATAAGATGGCCGGACGTCACGGGAACAAGGGTATCGTCGCCAAGATCGTAAGGGCGGAAGATATGCCTTTCCTGGAAGACGGAACTCCTGTGGATGTTGTATTGAACCCGCTGGGTGTACCTTCCCGTATGAACCTCGGACAGATCTATGAGACTGTACTGGGTTGGGCGGGTGAGAAGCTCGGGGTAAGATTTGCCACTCCTATTTTCGATGGGGCTACAGTGGAAGAAATTGCCGATCATATATCAAGAGCCGGACTGCCAAGCTTTGGCCATACTCACCTCTATGATGGCGAGACAGGCGAACGCTTTGACCAGAAGGCGACGGTAGGTATCATTTATATCATCAAGCTGCACCACATGGTGGACGACAAGATGCACGCTCGTAGCATCGGACCGTACAGTTTGATCACACAACAACCGTTGGGTGGTAAGGCTCAGTTTGGTGGACAGCGTTTTGGGGAAATGGAAGTGTGGGCGCTCGAAGCTTACGGTGCTTCCAACATCCTCCAGGAGTTGTTGACGCTGAAGTCGGATGATATCATCGGAAGGGCCAAGACCTATGAATCTATCGTGAAGGGGGATAATATCCCGAGGGCGGGTATTCCTGAGTCCTTCAACGTGTTGGTACATGAGCTGCGGGGATTAGGTCTGGATCTGAAGTTCGATTAAAGCGCCACGGGCGCTTTGGCCACAACCGAGCGAAAGCGAAGGTTGCGAACGAGGAAGGGCGTGTCGAAGCAGCCCTGACGAAGTTCTCCCGGCATGAGATGTCCATCATGCGCGGGCTAAATTGAGCCAGAGTCCGGGCGTGATGGACCATGGTACTCCGCTAACTGATGAATAATACAAGTGTAAAGCCGGGCTAAAACCCGGCTTTTACTATTTTAGAAACATAAACATCGTTGCTGGTGCGCACTTCCAGCAGGTAGAGACCTGCGGCCAGGTTGAGGCCGGAGAGGTCGAGATGGATGTGGTACTGTTCCGGGGGTGCGTTATCCAGTCTGAAAAGCGCCTTGCCTGTCATGTCCAGCAGCCGGATGCTTGTTCTGCCTTCCAGCGTCTGGCCGAATACGAGGTCGAGGCTGGTGGTGAAGGGGCTGGGAGATGCGGTAAAGGAGGCATTCCTATTGGCATTGCTGATCAGCAGCACCCTGCTATAAGTGGAATGGCCGTCCAGATCTATCTGATTCAGACGATAGTAATTATCAAGCCGGGCCAGCGCCGTGTCGGTGAATGCATACTGGCGCCGGTAACTGCTGTTGCCGGCGGCGTTCACGTATCCGATGTTGCCATAGCTGACGCCGTCGTAGGACCTTTCCACTCCAAAGCGGCCGGTATTGGATTCAAACGCGGTGGTCCATTGCAGGGCTGCATGCTGTTGCCGGAGCTGTCCGTCAAAGTTCAATAGGGTCAATGGCAGGGCCACATCGGGTACGCCTGCGCCAAAGCCGGAGAAGCCTGTGGTGAAGTTATAGGTCAGCGCCGTATTGGTGCCGAGGGTGCTGATGGTGGGGGTGCCAATGACTACGGCTCCTGCGCCGGTGGGGTTGGCCGGCGTAACGCTGGATATCTGCCCGGCGACCTTTACCAGCTGGATATTGCTGAGCGATTGTGATGTTGCTGCTATCCAGCCATCGACCTCCGCCTGGGTATAATAAAGGGTAATATTGTAGTTACCTGTAGCGCTATTGTTCGCAGGCAGCACTCTGAAGGTTTTATTCATCAGGTAATTGGCTGTATTATTATTCCAGAACTGGCTGGAAGCGGTGCCCTGGCGATCGATGACCACCTGGGTGCAGCCATAGTCGTGACTATCTAAATTCCGGATCCGGGCCATCAGCTGATGGTTGGTCTGATCATAGAAGTAAACATCCGCATTGGGGCCTAAGTATTGTTGCATGGAAGAGTTGAGGACTGTCTGGACCGTCGTGGCGGTTATGCCATACCAGAATTTGGCCATTGGCTTGAGGCCCTGGCTGTAGGCGCTGAGGGAGCTAAAGGATTGAGAGCAGTTGATGCTATTCTGGTAGAACATATTGTACTGGGAGGTGCTGCCACCGTCACCATAATAGTACATCTGGTCCATGCCGTCGCCGGCGGAGGCGCTGCCATTGTCATAGCAAAGTTCTATGATGAGGTTGCTGGTGCCATCCCAGGTGAAGGGCGTGTCGAAGCTAAAGTCATTCCACCCTGCCACCGTATTGTAGGAGGCAAGGGTCTTTACTGTCGTCAGGCCGGAGCCGACCGTGATCGTGGAACCGTCGATGAGATAGCTGACGCTGGTGGCGCCGATCTTTATATTCAGATTGGTAAAGGCGCGGATGCTGTTCTTTGTCATTATTTGCAGGCTCAGGCCTGTCAGCAGGCCGGCGGGAACTCCTGCCGCCGTCAGTTCGGATGCCTTATAGAGGAACTGGGCCCGCTGGGATTTGGCGGTGCCGTCAAATGGGGCATCGGGGATATGCGCCGAGGCGCTGCCGATGGTGACCGTCCCATTGGAGGTGCCTCCGGTAGGCGCCGAATCGTTGTCCTTTATTGTAAAGGTAAAGTTGGGGATACCATCGCCGGCTACGGCGTTACCTCCACCGTTATTGACCGTAAAGCCCAGGGTAAAGCTGCGGGCGCCATTGACGCTGGCGTCATCGTATATACGGACGGTGAATGACTGGGAGGTCATCGAGCCGGAGGAGAAGGTCAATACCTGCGAAGGGCTTGTAAAGCTGCCGTTGGTAGTGATATCGAAGTCCAGTCCCTGCTTTGCGGTGCCGGAGCTGACATTGAGCGTAGCCGTGGCTGCAACGGTGGGGGTGTTGCCGATGACCATATTGTACGTATAGTCCTTATAAGCGCGACAGCCTGAAGTAGCGGCCGTTGTTTCTGTCGCCTGATCGCTGCTGATCTCAAAGTTGATCTTGGGTACACAGGGGCTCGAGCCGGCATTGGTTGCGGTACCTCCCAGCGAGGTAGTGAGGCTGGACCTGTACACGCCTGCGGCGGCGGCCAGCATACGGGCTTTCTGGCCGGCCGTGAAAAGCGTATAGCAATTCGTATAGTTCATGTAGTTGTTCTCCGTATTGATGCTGTAGGCAGCGGCCGGGCTTACACAGGTATTGGTACCTGTCCTGCAGGTGAAATCCACGACACCGGTGCCGCTGTTGATGTTCTCGGAAATCGGGTCGGTATCGCAGATCTGGTCGCCATCCAGGCTGCAATTGCTATTGACGGGACAAATGCTGACGTCCGTGGAGCCCTGGAAGGGATGGTAGAGGTTGAATGCGTGGCCGATCTCGTGGGGAAGTGTCTTTTGCCCTGTGACCATTTGAGTAGCCAGCATAACAATGCCGTCGAGACTGGCCGATGCGCCGGGGAAATAGGCGAAGCCTGCGACGAACTGGCCTGTCGTACCGTCGGCGCCGTTGATCTTATCCACTACCCATACGTTGTAATATTGGGTAGGGTCCCAGCGGATGAGGTTCTTTACGTTGATATCATCGGTGCCGGGGTAGGCTGCGGATGTCCGTACGCCTGAAGCGGCATAGTTAGCAACGCCGGAGCCGTCGATGCGATCGATGCCGGTGGTGGGGTTGCAGTTGGGGTCCCGTTTGGCAAGGACGAATTGTATCCCCAGATCGCCCACGCCGCCGGACAGGGTGGGATAAGTGCCATTGTAGACGGCATTCAGGTAATCGATGGCTCCCTGTATCTGGGCGTCCGTAGGGTTGTATATGGTGCCGATGGCCCCTCCTGTATGGACGATATGCACTACGAGGGGGATGGTATAGGGGGGGCCTCCCAGGGGGTGGGCGCCTATGTTATTAACCGTGATACGGGAAGGTTGTCCAATTTTGGGATGCTGTTGCAGATAAAGACGGATGGCGGATTCTCCTTCTTTCACGCGCTGCCGGTAGGAGGCGTCCGTCTGCATGCGCTGATTATGAACGTCGTCGAAACCACATATAGCCTGGGACCAGGACAGTTTATGCAGGGCCAGAAATAGAAGGGTAAGAAGCAGAATCTGGTTGTTTTTCATTCGGTGGAGGACTTAAATTAATAACGCCTGTAAATGCCAGATATTTGTTAAGGGTGAAATATTACTAAAATATAGTTAATTTTCCGCATGTTGATACTGGGAATCTCGGCTTTTTTTCACGATGCTGCTGCCGCGCTTATAAGGGATGGAGAGATACTGGCTGCCGCCCAGGAAGAGCGGTTTACCCGGATCAAGAATGATGCTTCTTTTCCCCTGCATGCCATCCGGAGCTGTCTGGATATTGCCCAGGTGTCCATCGATGAACTGGATGCGGTCGTATTTTATGACAAGCCTCTTTTGAAGCTGGAAAGAATATTGGAGTCGTATCATGCGCGGGCGCCTTTTGGGTGGCGCTCTTTTCTTACATCCATGCCGGTGTGGATGAAGCAAAAGATGATGCTGAAAAAAGTCATCCGGGATGAGCTGTCGATCCTGCCCGGCTACAACAGGAAGAAGCTTCGCCTGCTCTTTTGCGAACATCATTTATCGCATGCCGCCAGCGCCTTTTATGTCTCTCCTTATGAGGAGGCCGCTATCCTGACCATCGACGGAGTAGGGGAATGGGCGACCACTTCTATCAGCGCCGGAAAGGGAAAAGATATACGGGTACTGAAGGAGATACGGTTCCCACACTCCCTGGGATTGTTGTACAGCAGCTTTACTTATTACTGTGGATTCGAGGTCAATGCCGGGGAATACAAGCTGATGGGGCTGGCGCCCTATGGAGATCCGGCATCGGAGGAGTTCCTGCGAATGAAGCAAGCCATTCTGGAAAAGCTTATTACGGTGTATGAGGATGGCTCTTTTGTGCTGCAACAAAAATACTTCAATTACCTATCGGGGTTAAGGATGGTGCATGAGAAGAAATGGGAGGCTTTATTCGGATGCCCGCGCCGTAAGCCGGAGAGCGCATTGGAGCCCTGTCATTGCAATATGGCGCTGGCCATTCAAAGAGTGACGGAAGACATCGTGCTAAAGCTGGCGGCTACCACCAAACGGCTGACAGGGCTGGAGAGCCTGTGTATGGCGGGAGGAGTTGCGCTGAACTGTGTGGCAAACGGGAAGATCCTCGATACGGGGCTGTTCCGGAATATTTTTATCCAACCTGCCGCGGGGGATGCCGGCGGGGCGTTGGGGGCTGCGCTGGCGGCTTATCATATTTATTTTGGGCAGGAGGGGAAACCTAGGGAGGGAGACGGGATGCAGCATGCCTACCTGGGGCCGGCGTTTCATTCAGCGCAAATGAGGAGGGCCATCCGGACGGCTAATGTCTGTCCTTCGGACGAACCGCCTCCAGCGGTTCCTGTGGTTGTCAGGGAGTGCGGGGATGAGCCGCAACTCATGGCGCTGGTGGCCCGTTGTCTAAAGGAGAAGAAGATCGTGGGATGGTTCCAGGGCAGGATGGAATTCGGTCCGCGGGCATTGGGCAACAGGAGCATACTTGCCGATGCGGCTGATCCGGGGATGCAGCGGAAACTGAACCTCAGCATTAAATACAGGGAGGGTTTCCGGCCGTTTGCGCCCGTGTGCCGGGTGGAGAATGCGCGGCGTTATTTCAACCTGGATATCCCATCGCCCTATATGCTGCTGACGCGGCCGCTGGCTGAGCGTTTTTGCCTGCCGCTGCCGGAGGGGTATGGAGGGCTGGGTATACGCGAAAAGCTGGATGTAGTGCGGAGTTCTTTTCCCTCCATTACGCATGTGGATCTTTCCTGCCGGGTGCAGACGGTGACAGAAGGCAGCAATCCCCGTCTGTGGCAGCTTTTAAAGGCCTTTGAGGAGCTGACGGGAGAGGGGCTGCTGATCAATACCAGCTTTAATGTGCGGGATGAGCCCATCGTATGCAGTCCGGAAGACGCCATTCATTGTTTTATGCATACGGAAATGGATGTGCTGGTGATGGATAATTTTGTAATTTACAAAGAGGATCAAGCCCTTTCCAAGGGCGGGACCATTTAAAACCAGGATATGGAATTCTTAAAGGACCTGTGGCTTTTTATGCGGCAAAGAAAGAAATGGTGGCTGATACCATTGATCGTTGTGCTCGTATCGATAACGTTGCTGATCGTCCTGGGCGGTACGACGGCGCTGGCTCCTTTTATTTACACTCTTTTCTAACTATGCCGGACGCTGACAACAACAAGTCGAAAGAGACGGTACTGGTGATCACGGTAGGGTTCCTGGTGCTGTACCTGGTCTTTTCACGCCGTATTTTTTTGACATTGTCGCTCGTCATCGGGCTGGCGGGTATATTATCGTCCTGGCTCAGCGGGAAGATCGATCTTGTATGGAATAAGCTTTCTCTTTTATTGGGCAGGGTCAGCAATACGGTGTTGCTCACGCTGATCTTTTTCCTGGTGCTGACGCCGATGGGACTGCTCCGGCGTCTGATGGGCAAGGGAGGGATGCTGCGTGTTACTGCAGGACAGAGAAGTGGTTTTATAGACCGGAACCACTGCTTTACGAAGAAGGATATGGAGAATGTGTGGTGAAATGAATAAACACGCATATGGTACCAGTGTTCAGGACAATGTTCCTGACATAAGGAAATCCTTTAGCTGGCTGAATTCCGGCGCGATACTTATGCTGTGCTTTTTCCGGTGGAGCAGATGGCTGACGCTGTCGGGCAGGGGAATTTTTTTGCCTGTCTCGGCTTCTACGGCGTCGTAGAATTTCACCGGGTGGGCTGTCTCCAGGAATATGCCTTTATCGCCGGGATGTTTTTGCAGATATCGTTCGAGGGCCAGGAATCCTACCGCGCCGTGGGGGTCGGGGAGATAGTGGTACCGATCGTACACTTTACGGATGGTTGCCTTTGTCTCTTCGTCGGAGATACTATAGCTGGTGAGCACCTTTTTCAGGGAGGTGAATTCGCGGCGGAAGATCTCCAGTATGCGAACAAAGTTGCTGGGATCACCTACGTCCATGGCGTTGGAGAGAGTGGGGATCGCGGGTTTTGTCGTATATGTGCCCGTCTGCAGGTAACTGGGGACGATGTCGTTGGCGTTGCAGGCGGCGATGAAATGTTTGACGGGGAGGCCGGAACGATGGGCCAGGAGACCGGCGCAGATGTTGCCGAAGTTGCCGCTGGGTACGCTGATGACGGGGGCGTTTGCTTTGTCGGCCCATTGCCGGTAGGCAAAGAAATAGTAGAACTGCTGCGGCAGCCAGCGTGCGACGTTGATGGAATTGGCGGAGGTAAGGAATAGGGCGCTATTGAGCCCGGGATCTGCAAAGGCGGCTTTTACCATCCGCTGGCAATCGTCGAAGGTGCCGTTTACCTCCAGTGCGGTGATATTCTTTCCCAATGTGGTGAGCTGCAGCTCCTGTACGCTGCTGACCTTTCCGGAGGGATAGAGGATGACAACCTTGACGCCTTCGACGTCGTAGAAGCCGCTGGCGACTGCGCCGCCGGTGTCCCCGGAGGTGGCGACCAGCACTGTCACGGGCTGGTTCCTGTCCTTTACAAAGTATCCCAGGCAGCGGCTCATGAACCGGGCGCCGACGTCCTTGAAGGCAAGGGTAGGGCCATGGAACAGCTCCAGGGAGCTGATATTGTCCGTGACCTGTACCAGGGGAAAGGGGAAATTGACTGTCTCTGCTACGATGCGGCGGAGGTCAGTCTCCGGGATGGTATCGCCGACATAAGGGCTGATGACTATTTCTGCGAGTTCCTCGGGGGAAATATTGTCGATGTCCCGGATAAGCTGCTCCGGAAGGGTGGGTATCTGTTCCGGGAAGTAGAGCCCTTTATCGGGAGCCTGGCCTCTGATGGTGGCTTCTTTGAAGGAGACTTTGGCGGATGGATCGTTGAGGCTATAGTAGTTCATGTTATACTGTTTTTACGCCTGTGTGGTTGATGGTGGTCACATAGGTGTGATAATCGAGTCCAATGTCGTTGTAGATATTTTTCATCACCTGTTCGATGGCTTGTGCGGTGTGGATATCCCTGCTGAGCATGAAGATAGAGGGGCCTGATCCGGAGATGCCGCCACCCAGGGCGCCGGTCGCCTTGCACTGGCTCTTGACCTGGTCGAAGCCGGGTATGAGCATGCTGCGCACCGGCTCGATGATCACGTCCTCGAGGGAGCGGCCTATCAGCTCGTAGTCGTTCTTTATAAATCCTGCTACCAGTCCGGCGATGTTGCCCCATTGGCGGATGGCATCTTTTAGCAGCACTTCCTTCCGGAGTATCTGTCTTGCATCGGCCGTCTTTACTTCTATCTGTGGGTGGACCACCGTGACATGCAGGAGGGGCGCCGGTATGGACACGATGTCCAGGGGGAAGATGGACCGGATCAGGGTGATACCGCCATAGATACAGGGGGCGATGTTGTCTGCGTGTTTGACGCCCGAGGCCACTTTCTCTCCGAACATGGCAAAGCGGACGAGGTCCTCTTTGGAGAATCTATTTTTTAATAAGTGGTTGGCTGCTACCACGGCGCCTGCGGCGCTGGCGGCGCTGCTGCCTACGCCACTGCCGGGTT
>DASZWE010000058.1:0-6695 GCA_035546735.1 Puia sp. | reverse complement strand
CTGACCTTCACCTTGCCGGTACTCACCGATACAATGATATGCTGACGGTCGGGATAGGCTTTGATATTAAAGGATGTTCCCAGCACGGTGGTAGATACTTTTCCTGTGTGGATAATAAAGGGGGTCTTTTCCGAATGCCGGACATCGAAATAGGCCTCCCCTGATAGGGTGACCTCTCTTTTATTTGTCCTGAAATGTTCCGGGAACTCGAGGGTGCTCGAGGCATTCAGCCATACTTGTGTGCTGTCGGGGAGAAGCAGGTATTTGTATTCCGACCGCTCTGTCGTGCTTTTTGTAAGCCCGGCGGCCAGTGGCGCAGGCGCCGGGTGGTTCGAGGGGCGTATCAGCCATACGATCGTCCCGATGATGGCCAGACAGGCAAACATAACAAGTCCGGCTGCCAGGTTCCTTCGGTATTGTCTTTGCCGTACAGGGATATTCCCGCCCTCCGCCCTGCCGGGGAGAATAAGCGTTCCATGTTCATTTACATAGGTCTGTATGGAAGGGACCTGATTTTCATATACTTTTTTTATCAGGCTCCTCAGCGTCTCATTGTCACCGGAAGCGCGGATATAGGAAAAGAACTCTTCCAGCTCCTGCCGGGAGCATTTATTTTCAAGATATTGCCGGAAAAGATATCTAATTCTATCTTCCATCATAGATAATGACGAAGCAGCGGGAAACTATTCCTATCCGGCCCAAAAAAAATTTGGGGGGGCCAGCCAGCCTACCAAAAAAGGAAGAACCCGGAATTCCGGGCGACAAAGCTGCGGATAGATTGAATAGCAGCGGAGAGCTGGTTTTTGACAGTATGACGGGAAATAGATAATTCCTCGGCTATCTGTGCATGATCCAGCCCTTCTTTCTTGTGCAGACAATAAATGCGCCGCCGCTGGGGAGGTAAATGATCGATGGCCTGCTGAATGATCCGGTCATATTCCTTTGCTTCCAGCCATTCATCCGTGTCGTTGCGGGCCTGTGAGATGTTATTCCAGATGGCGTCTTTTAGCCGGCTGTCGGCAGATGCCTTGCGGAGAAAGTCGATGACCTTGTTTTCCATTACCCGGTAAAGCCAGGCTTCCATATTGTGAATTTCCTGCAAATGGCGCCGATGCTCCCACAATTTCAAGAACACCTCCTGAATGATGTCTTTGACATGCGGCTCAGACTTGACCAGGCGCAGCGCCAGCGTATACAGCCTGTGCTCGTGCTGCTGGAAGACATCCACAAAGAAGGTCTCCAGTGCATGCTCTTCGCCAGGACTGTCGGAGGAGTGCAGGTAGCTGGTCATACTTAAAATTATGAAAAATTAAGATACCAAAAGAGACCTTCTCTCCAACCCTATAGAAATTATCTTACTTCGTAGGTTGTCTGAACACTCCCTTCCCGGTAGTTAAGTACGAACACAGGCTTGTTCTGATCCAGTGCGTCCAGCCCGTTTCACAGTCCTTGTAACATTCAACGTTGGGTGTAAGGCCTTCATGTGTAAAGGTCAGATCTGTCACACCGTTATTTTCTTGCAGATCGAAGATCAATCGGGTGTTTTTCCACTCCTGCTTATCCGAATACCAGGGCATATGGCAGTCTGTAACCAGCCAAACCATCCTTCTGCCGGGGATCAATTCCGTCACGGTGAAGTGGAAGAAAGAATCTCCCGTCATAGTTACTGTAAACTTATCGCCTTGTTTTTCAGCACTACCGGTAAAGGTTACCCCCCACCATTCCGGTACATGGCTAATTTTTTTAATTGCCTCGTCCGCGCTGATCTCCATAGAGATGCTGCTGTTAAAATCATTTCCCATTTGCTTTTTTAAGCAAAGCTAGGATGATGGGGATCTTCCGTATTGTACGAATCGGAATTAGCTGATAAAATTCCGGGTACTGAGCTCGTTCATGCTGTTTTGCAGCTCGGTGGGGGTGGTTCCGGTGAACCGCTTAAAAGCTCTGAGGAAGTGGGACTGGTCGTAGTAGTAATGATAGACATACTGTTTTAAGACCTCCTGCGGGGCGCCGGTGGAATAAGCCTGGTAGAATTGTTTGAAGCGTACGATCTCCGCCAGATTCTTAGCGCCGGCGCCCAGGTGTTCCGAGAATTTCCGGTGAAGCCAGCGTGCGCTGTAGCCGGTTTCTTTTTCAAGCTGGGCGACAGTGGTCAGCCCATTGGCATCCGTTATACGTCGGATACAATGATCATAAATGGGATCAGCGGGATGTTTTTCCAGCTGTTGGATCAGAAAATTTTGCAGGAGCTGCAATTTCAGCGTGCTATTGCCTGCCTCAGCCAATTGAGCGCGCAGCGTCAGGGCTCCCTTGCCGGCCAGGTCTGCCAGGTCCGTGATCTCGTTCCGGACCTCGGTATAGCGCAAACGGAAGAAGCGGTAGGCGCCCAGCGGGTTGAATTCGATGATGATCGTGCCGGTCTGTGCATCTTTTTGAGGATCCAGGATCACCGGTGTATCGATCAGGCCGGTGAGTGTCAGTTCGTTCTCACGCTGCAGGAAAGCCTTGTCACCCACGCGTGCTGCGATCCCGTTGCGGTAGGTCAGCGTTAATTTGAGATTCGCATTGGGAACGATCAGCTTCTTTTCCTGTGCGGGAAGCCGGCCGCCGCTTTCGAATAGCCATATTTTTGCTACATAAGGGCTGAGCAATGGATGCGGGGCCACCGGAATAAAGCGGAATGCTGTCATACACTTCCTGAGGGATTAATGCTCTTTAAAGATACGACCGGTCAGCCAATCCAGGAATCTTAATTAGAACAGCGGGTGTATCAAAATCGGACGGAGCTGATGCTGTTCTATAGGTCAGCAGGTTCGTTCTCAGTCGATTGTGTTGCGGGCATTGTTTTGGCAGGCAGATGAGGAAAATAAGACCGGATCACTATGCTTGCTTATTACTTCACTATCGCGTTGCGCAACTTCTGGCGGCATCGCATTTTTTCGCTTATCAATCTGCTGGGTCTTGCGCTCGGGATGGCGGCGGCGCTGCTGATCTTTCTTTATGTACGATTTGAGCGCAGCTATGACGGATTTCACAGTAAAAAAGACAGGATCTACCGGGTGGTCACCGACGACCAGACGCCGACGGAGCTGCGCAAGGAAAGCCATACGGCAGCGGGGATAGGTCCGATCATAAAAAGCGACCTGCCGGGAGTGGAAGATTATGTGCGGATATGGCCGGTGACGCGGGGAATTGCGGTGGGAACGACGAAGCTGCAAGAGGAGCATAGCGTGTATGCCGATGCGTCCTTTCTGACGATGTTCGACTTTCCGTTGCTGGAGGGCGATCCAAAGACGGCGCTCATCCACCCTAATACCGTTGTGCTTTCGGAAACGGCTGCCCGAAAATATTTTGGCGCGGTCGATCCGATGGGCAAGAGCATGCTGTTAACAGATGCAAAGGTCTTGTTGACAGTGACGGGTCTGATGAAAGACATTCCCGGCAATTCGCATATCCAGGCGGATGTCGTGGTGTCGATGCCGACCTTGCTGGAGCCGACCCCTGATTATCTGCAGCTTTGGGGTATGCTGGTCTGTTATACCTATGTGTCGTTAAAGCCGGAGGCCAGCGCTCAACAGCTGCAGGCGCAGTTCCCCGGCCTGATGAAAAAGTATGTGGGCAAGGCGATGGAGCAATCGAAGGAATGGTTCAGCTTGTCGCTGGAGCCGCTGCGGGATATATATCTGCACAGCCCCCGGGAGGCGCCCGTGAAAGGAAGCGCCTTGAATGTGACGGTCCTTTCGATCATTGCCGGCTTTATCCTGCTGATAGCCGGGATCAATTTTGTGAATCTTACGACGGCCAGGGCCGTGGAGCGGGCCAAGGAGGTGGGAGTAAGAAAGGTGATGGGGTCGGCGAGATGGCAGCTGGTGCTACAGTTCCTTACGGAGTCGGTGCTGCAGTGTCTGTTTGCCGGCGTGCTGGCATTCATGCTGGCGTCGATATGTCTGCCCCTATTCAATACGCTGGCGGGCAATGTGGTGAGTGACGGGCTTTTACAAAACAGGCGGGCGGCGGCGTGGTTGTTCACGGCTGCACTGGTGACGGGGAGCGTGGCGGGATTCTATCCTGCATTAGTGCTCTCGGGATTCCGGCCGGTGAGCATGCTGAGGGAGCATTACGGTGGCAGCCGGAGCGGGGTTTTTCTGCGGCAACTGCTGGTGGTGGTGCAGTTCACGCTATCGATCGTGCTGATCGCAGGGACGGTGATCGTGTATTCGCAGCTGCATTTTATGCGGAGTCAGCGATTAGGGTTCGATAAAGAGCAGGAGCTGGTGATCAACTATCATCACGACGGACGCGCGGGCGTATTCCGGGATGAACTGGCAAAAATACCTCATGTCCTGTCGACGACATTCTCTTCCTATGTGCCGGGGCAGCGACCTGATATCAATTCGACGGAGATCGAAAATGCGCGGGGACAGATGCAGGAGGCCTCGATGCCGGCATTGCGGGTAGAATTTAATTTTGTCAAACATTATAAGCTGGAGATCGTAGCGGGCCGGGATTTCGATCCGGGGCTGCATAGCGATTCCTCCAATGCGCTGCTGCTCAACGAGGCGGCGGCGGCGGCATTTGGATATACATCGCCGGCTGATGCGGTAGGCAAACGATACTCGCAGCATGGGGACGGGCGGATCATCGGGGTGGTAAAGAACTTCCATATCCGGGGACTTGGGGAGGCCATAGAGCCGATGACGTTGCGGGCGGGGCCGTACTGGCAGATGGAGATGATGACGGTGAAGATCGCGACGGCCGATGTCCCTGCGACGATGGATGCGATCCGTAAGGCCTGGGACAGGGCGCTGCCCGAGAAGCCGCTGAGCTATTATTTCCTGGACGAGGCGTTCAATAATCTATATCGCGGAGAGATGCAGTTCGGCCGGCTTGCCCTGTGCTTTGCCGTGCTGGCGATCGTGATCTCCTGCCTGGGGCTATCCGGGCTCGCGGCTTACAGTACGGTGCAGCGGCGGCGGGAGATGGCTATCCGCAAGGTGCTGGGGGCGGATGTGCGGACGATCTTCCGGCTGTTGTCGGGTGGATTTCTGCGGCCGGTGTGCCTGGCTTTGCTGATCGGTACGCCGGTGGCCTGGATGGCGATGCATGCATGGTTGGAGCATTTTGCGTACCGGACGTCGATTGGCTGGTGGGTGTTTGGGCTCACCGGCGGGATCGCAATGGTGATCACGCTGGCGACGGTGACTTACCAGGTGGTACAGGCCGCGCTGGCCAATCCGGTGAATGACCTGCGGGACGAATAGAATTTGATGTCGCAAATGCCCCTTGGATATGTCGCCTTTGCCCCTCTTCAAAGAAGGTCGTACGTCGTAATTTGGTTGTATCATAAAAAATATTGTATGCATCCGTTAACGAATTGGTCGAAGAAAGGCAGGGGACTTCTTTTGCCCCAGGCGATCCTGCTGATATGCGTTTGCTTTTTATTACTGCCGGGGCGTAGCCGGGCGCAAAAAGTTACGGGCTGGGAGCTCGATAAGATGCCTGCGGATCTGGAGAAAGAGCTTGCCTTAAGCGCGCTGCCGCCTCATCTGCGCGCTGCCGCTACCGTTTATCTTTTAGAGCCCGCCAAGGGCTATTTGCCCGTGCAGAAGGGGTCCAATGGATTTATTTGCTTTATTGCCCGAACGAATTGGGAATGGGCGGAATTCCGGAAGGACGTTTTTGCGCCGATGGCCTATGATCCCGAAGGCGCTAAGAGGATCTTTCCTATATACAGGGATGTGGCGGCTATGCGGGCGTCGGGAAAGTTCACGCCCCTGCAGATCAAAGACTCCATCGTAGACAGGATCCATAAAGGGATATACAGGGCTCCGGCAAGAGGGGGTATCTCCTATATGCTGGCCCCTGTCATGCGGGTTTATACCGGTAGGCCAGGCGATAAGACGGTGATGACGATGAACATGCCGCATTATATGTTTTACGCTCCTTATATAACGGATTCGGATGTCGGTACTGTTCCGGATTCTCCGAAGGGACCCTGGCTGGTAAATTCCGGTAATACAATATTAGGTGATCGAAAAAGCCCGGAAGGGTATCTCATCATGCCTGCCGGTGAAGCCGCAACGGCAAAAATAATAGCGGATGGAAAGGACCTGCTGCGGCGGCTTGCCGACTACAGTTCCTATTTTAAGGCTGAGCATATGGATATGCATTGACCTGGCTCTTGCGGACAGCCAATGTAACGAAAGCGAACAGGACGGGCGGTGGAAATCTCCTTAATAATTTGATGATCAATTGAATAGCAAACCGGCATCGTTCCTGTCCGAAGTTGTCTGTGAATGTCATCTCAGCGAAAATAGCCTGGCGCAACATCCTTCGACAACGGGGGTACTCGTTTATCCATGTCCTTGGGCTGGCCATCGGCATGTGCGTTTGTATCGTGATCTATCTTATCGACCGCTACGAACTGAGCTTCGATAATTTTCATCCTGACGCCAACAGGATCTATCGCATTGTGGGCGATGTCCGGGACAAGGACGGCAATGTGATCTTTCTCAACAGTCCGTTCAGGGAGGTGGCAGGGATCGAACACCTGATCGGCGGGTTTGAAGCCAAGACAGTCTTTCATGTCTTTGGCTCGACTATCTCGGTACCATCCGCTGACGGCCAGGGCATGCAGGTCTATGACAACCGGCAGGAGGGCAGTTATGCACTATCCACCATTTTGACGGCACCGG
>DASZWE010000057.1:0-3190 GCA_035546735.1 Puia sp. | reverse complement strand
ACCGTCCCAACACATCCCGCACCTTGACAGGCGCCCCCACAGCCAACGACTCCTCCATCGCCTTCAACAACGCAATAGTCCCGATCCCCTCCCGCATATCCGGATACGCCGTCTCACCACTCGCCAAAGCATCGGCGAAATACTCCAGGTAATTCTGATACTCCCCCGCATGATGGCTCTTCCCCTCAAATCTGAAATAATGCTTTAGCTTATGCTCCCACGTGATCACCTGCTCCTCCCCCGTACGGGTAGTGACGGCATACCGCAGGTCCATATAGTCGGCCTGGCTGCACCCCTCCGTAGCACGAAGTATACAGCTCATCTCGCTATCACGCAGCACAGGCTGTACCGGTCCCGTATACGCCCCGCTCACCCGCGCTACCCGGCCATCCGCCGCCTTGAATATAAAATGCATGGTATCCTCATGATGCAATCCCCCCTTCCGTCCATTGACGCTCAGCATGCCATATCCCATTACCTCCGAGATGTCCGGCAAATACCAGCGCACCAGGTCCACAGGATGGCTCAGTCCCCCATACAGCCACTTGAAGGTATTTTCCAGTGACCAGCCTTTTTCCAAAAACCATCGGTGGTCCGCATGGTAATACGCCTCCACCGTGATCAGCTCACCTATGACGCCTTCTTCATAATCCTTCCGCTGTCTTTTCATCGGCTCGAAGAACCGCGAGCTTTGCCCCACAAAAACTTTCCTGCCCGTCCGCCGGCTCAGCTCCAGCAACGCCCCCGCCTGGGCCAGGTCGTCGATAAAAGGCTTGGTGCATACCACATGCTTCCCATGTTCCAGCGCCATCGCCACATGCCGTGCATGCCACTTGTCCGGCGTATAGATCCCAATGACATCGATGTCCGGATCATTCAGCATATCCTCATATCGCACGGTCCAGTGCTGAAAGTCGAATTCCTTGGCCCGCTGCCTGCATAACTCTTCATTCAGGTCACAGATCGTCTTCAGTTCCCATTTCGGACTTTGCAGCGCCGCTGACATCGTGCTTCGCCCCTCGCCCAGCCCAAGTATTCCTAATCTTAGCATATAATTATCTTTTAATTCCGGCCGCCAGCTTGATCTTCTCATCCACAAAAGGCCCGTTATTTTCCCATGTATTGCCCGGTCCATTCGCATTACGCATGAATCGTTCGTCCGGGCACCAGTTATTTGTGATCGTTATATAGGAAGACCCCTCGTCAAAATAAAAGTAAAACCAGTGCTGGGGATCATGCACATAGTCCGGATGATAGATGGAGTCGATACGATTCTCCGTAATCACCGTCCCCGGTTGCGCCGACAAAGTATAAATACCTCCTACATCATACATGTGTTTGGCATAATGATGCACATAGTTTCCCACGATATGGTTGTTCCGCATGCAGTTCACGGTCCTCGTCCAGCCCCAGCCCACACAAATGCCGGAATAGGATACCTCCCGCACTTCATTATGCTCGATATGCATATCCCGCACATAACCCGCGCCGATACCCACACATCCCCAATCCTCATTCGTACAATTCGTAACAAGGTTGTTCACGATCCACTCATCACGGCATACCTCGCGTTCATCAGCAGGGTCATACGGCAGGTGCGTCTCAAACGCTTCATCCGAATATGCTCCCGCCTGAATAGCCGTCCCACCCACATCCGTAAAGACACAATCCCGAACACTATCCGCATGCGTCCCCCGCACAAGGTCCAGCCCCGTGGAAGCCAGATGCTCGAAGCGGCATCCTTCAAAAAGGATATGATGCGCATAAGACACCTCCACAGCCGCCGGCGGCCTGCCGATCCAGGCCTGGTTCTCCAGACCCTTCTTATCTGGCGTACCGGGCACAGCCAGTTTATAGGCGTCCAATAGATACATCCCCGCCTGCAGCGGCACATGCCCCTGCTCCGAAGGACGCATCCAGGTGGAATAGTCAAAACGAATTCCTCTCCATTCCACATAGCTTACGGGCCGGTCCATCGTACCCGTTATCCGCACCAGCTGCGTCAGCGCAGGAACCACCACCTTCACGGAGGACATATCCTCTCCCGCACGCGGCCAGTAATAGATCTTCCCCTTTTCTATATCCTCATACCACTCCCCCGGCCTGTCCAACAGCTCCATTGCATTGGTGAGGTAGTAGGCGGAATTCCCATTTTGATGATGCCCACTGTCGATCACCGCAGCAGGCCAGGGATGCTCGAACTCGAGATGCGCCTCCGGCTCCCAAAACCGCAGATGATAGGTGGCTCCAACCCGCTCCATAGATCGTATACGAAGGACAGCCGTCGCCCACATCTGATGGATCACCATCTCCATCTGTCCGACATGCGCCGGTAATGGTATAGTAGCCGGTATCACTATCTCTTCCCGCCCCTTATCCACCGCCAGTATCCTGTTCATATGATCCTCGTCAACAATATCCCTCGCCCTGATAGCCTTCCTCCCATTCACCCACAACTGCCGGAACCCCAGCGGCCGCCCACCCAAAAAAGGCACATCCGCCTCATAAAGATTCCCCTTCGCCCGCCGCCATCCCGTCACCCCCGCTCCCCCGCTTAACACAGGCCCCTCACCCGGTGCGGCCTCCACAATAGTCGGGCTCTCCGCCGTCCCCGCATCCTCCGGTCGTATGAACAACGGCTCATCCAGCACATACTCCCCTCCCCGCAAAACAATATGTATGGGCTCCTTCACCGCTAAAAGTCTTCTCTCCTCCCGCACCATCCTGAATGCCGCAGCCACCGTCTTCAACGGCGCCTCTCTACTCCCCGCATTATGATCATTCCCCATCGGCGACACCCAAATGGCATATAGGATCAATTGTTTTATCATTGAAATATCGATTTCACATACGCCGTATTGGCGCTAAAATTATACTTTACATTCCGTGGTTGCCGGACGTCCCGCGAACGCTCCACCACCAGCCATCCGCTCCAACCCATCTTGTCCAGCACCTCCTTCACCTTTCGCATATTGATGGCAGTATCATTCTGCAGCCAGACCCCATCCGTATTCGTACAGTGTATCTGGCAGATATTGTCCTTCCCCAGCGTCCGCAGCTCCTCGTACAGGTCACGCTTCGCATCCAGCGCATTGGCAAAATTGAAATAGATCCGGATACCCGGCGATCCGATGTCCTTCAACAACTTCACTTCCTCCGCTGCGCTGAGAGATGTCTCGATGCCGATAAC
>DASZWE010000056.1:0-5349 GCA_035546735.1 Puia sp. | reverse complement strand
CCACCATATTCTGCAGGGTCCATTCCACCCGCCCTTCAAAGGCATGTTTACGGACCTGGCAACCCTCCTTTGTACAGATGGGACAGGAGAAATCCATACAGGCGTCGGTGTGTACGAAGAATTCCACGGCCTCGCCAAACTCCTTGCGGATGAGGGCCGTCAGTGCGTCGATCTCCACATGCGCCTCGACGAGATTGAGATACCAGGGCAGGGTAAGATGACAATCCACGTGCAGGATGTCCCCGTATTTGATCACGCGGAGGTTGTGCAGGTCGATCCAATTCTCCCGCCGGTGGACATTCAGATAGGCCACCATGCGCTGGAGCAGCTTCATATCCGCCTCGTCCATGATGCCGGCAATGCTGCGACGTAAGATCCTATACCCCGTGAAGATGATGATGGCGGCAAAGAGGAGGGAGACGATGGAATCCAGTATCGTCAGTTTGGTATACCAGATAATGACGAGACCGACGACGATACCCACCGTACTATAGGTGTCGGTCCGGAGGTGCCTGCCGCTGGCTTCCAGGGCCATGGAGCCGTTCTTTTTTCCCTTGTAGATGCTGAATGATCCTACGATGAAATTGATGATGGCGGTGATGGCCACGAGGAAGATGCCCTTGTCCAGCTTTTCGATGACATGGGGATGGATGAAATCGATGATGGCCTCGTAGATGATGATCAGTCCGGCCATAATGACCAGCGAGCCTTCCACGGCGGCCGAGAGAAATTCCGCCTTGCCATGCCCGTAAGGGTGATCCTCATCACGTGGTTTGGCGGCTATGTAGAGGCTGTATAAGCCAATAATACCCGCAATGACATTGACCGTGCTTTCCAGCGCATCGGTGAGCACCGCCACAGATTGGGTGAGATAGTACGCTGCCAGCTTCACAGAGAAGAGGACAACGGCTATGACTACTACCCATTGTTGCAGACGGATATTTTCTTTTCCTTTTCCCAATAGGAATGATTATACGGTGGCAGTCCCGCTCCGGCCTGCCCGGCGGCGGCGGATCATATTCCGGACGGTCCTGGCTATACGGAAATAGAACTCTTTATTGAACAACTGTGAATCGTGCAGCGCCTTGTATACGAGGAACAGGCCTATCGGCGTCAGTACGTAGGTGGCCATCCACATACCGGCAAAAGGCGTCAGCACATCCTCCTTTACGAATTTCTTACCAAAGTTATTCAGCAGGAAGAAGATCACGAAAAAGACGACGGCAAAAATCAGCGGCATACCGATACCGCCTTTCCGGATGATGGAACCCAGGGGCGCTCCGATGAGGAACATTACGAGACAGGCCACGGAAAGGGTCAGCTTCTCATGCCAGGCTATGCGATGGACACGGAGGTCGTTCTCCTCATTGGAATATAAAAAAGCAGGCTGATCCAGATTGATCTTGGCGGCATTCACCTGTGAGATGGTACTGTTCAGTACGGCATTTCGGGTGCTGTCGGGTAAATAATCATAGAAGCCGGGCGGCGGTGGCGGTGTAGCTTTTGCGACTTTAGCGGGCGCGGTCTTTTTATTTTTCGACGTATCCGGATGAGTTTTTGATGTGTCCGGACGGGGGGGAGTGACGGAAGCCGAAGCCGTTACGGGTGGTGTAGGTTTGGACAGCAGATAACGGGAATCTATTTTGGGGAGCTTTTCCACCTCTGCCCAACCGGTAGTATCCATCATCTTCAAAAACTTCAATGTGATCCGGAAATTCTCGGCGGTGCGTTCGCGATAGACTGCCTGGAGTTTCTTGAGGGAATCGATGTTGCGTCCCAGCTGATTCATGGTCAGAATCTGGTAGTTGTTCTTAAAGGCGCTGTCCTCGGTCTTGTTGAGCTTGAAGGAGCTGAGGTCGAGGACCTTCTTGTATTCCTTAAAGCCCATCCGGATGAACTCCGTATTGGTGGATAGCCTGTCACCCTTGCCTTCCTGGTAGATCCAGCCATTCTGAAGGGTAAAGACCAGCGAGTGCTTGTCGGGGGTGACGACCATCTTTCCTTTCTCCGCAATGATGATATGGTCCTGCGCGCCGGAGAAATCCTGTTCGTAAATGACGACGTTGCGGATGGTGGAGTCGTCCTTTTCCTTCTTGCCTATCTTGATGACATAGCCTTCTATCTTGTCATAAAAAACACCCTCTTTGATGTCAAAGGCGGGCTTGGAGACGATGATATCATACTTCAACGTATTCATCTTCAGATTCGCTACGGGGATGATATTGTTGTTGAAGAGAAAGGCGACATAACAGATGACCAGGGAGATGGCCAGTATGGGGCGCATAAAGCGCAGCAGGGAGATGCCCGCGGACTTGATGGCAATGAGCTCGAAGGTCTCGCCCAGGTTTCCAAAGGTCATGATAGAGGATAATAGTACGGCCAGGGGCAGGGCCAGGGGGACGAGCGTGGCGCTGACATACAGGATCAGGCGGGCCACGGTGATCATGTCTACTCCCTTACCCACGATATCGTCTATGTACAGCCAGAAGAACTGCAGCACCAACACGAAGAGGGTGATGAAGAACGTGGCGATAAAAGGACCTATAAAAGCCTTTATGATGAGCAGGTCCAGTTTTTTTAACGGGTTTTTAAGCACGACGACGATCTTGGTGAATGATGGTTATCTTTAACTAAGGGGCCACGGGCCCCTCGGCCGAAGGCCAATTTTTTAATCGTTGAAGCCGAATGGCTACTTTTGTGACATGCCATGGAGGCTTCAACAATGAACGACGCCGCGAAGGTACAACTTTCAACAGATGAAATGGCCCTGGTCAGCGACCCCGCCTGGATTTTAACGAAGAATTCCATAATGGAGCGGGCGGTGCAAATGATGGCGGAACTGAGCCAGCACTATGAGTCGGAGCTGGCTGGCTTGCGACAAATAATGACATCGGCGGGATCCCAGCTCCCGGCCAACTGGGACAGGCCTAAGATATCCAGGGGAGAAAATTACCAGGGCTTGCCGTATGTGATCCTGGACCAGCCCCGGCTGTTCGGTAAGGAAGATATATTAGCCATTCGCACCATGTTCTGGTGGGGCCACTATTTCATGGTGACCCTACATCTGAAGGGGGTGATGCTGGGGCGATTTGCGGGCGGATTGGAACGGCATGCCGGGGATCTTGCGGTCGCGGGCTTTCATATTGCAACGTCGGGCGATGAATGGCGGCATGAGCTGGAGGGCGACAACTATCGTCTATTGCATGCAGATAGTATCGACGCGGAAGGGACATACCCTTTCATCAAGCTGTCCGCAAAATGTAGTTTGGATAGGTGGAATGAGAGTCCTGAGGTACTGTTTGGATTATTTCGGACACTGGTACGGGCGTTAGGAGGATGAGGACCCGCAACAGAACAAGCAATTAGTTACCCAGCCGGTGAAAAAGGTCTTTCACCTGGTAGCTCCAAAGCTGGCTTTGATCTTTTATTTCGCCTTTGTTGGCGAAGTCCTTTATGACAAGTATGGTTTGATTGGTGACTTCGGATTTTTCTATACGGAATTCGAAGAACTCTTCTTGTGGCGCGTGCTGCCAGTGGAAGCGTATAAATTTTTCAAATTCACTCTCCATCACATCGGCCCTGTCGATAGATCCATTCCAGGAGAAGGAAAATACATTATCTCGTTCATCTACTTTATCTGCAAACCACTCTTGTAACCCGGCGGGAGTGCTTAAAAATTCATATAAAATGGAAGGTGAACATCTTACAGGATACTCTAGCGTAAAAAGTTGTTTCTTACTCATCTATTACTTTTGTTCAATTGACTTTGTACCAAACGCGGCATGTGCAAGTATAACTAAATAATTCAACCGTCAAAATTTTTTTTCACCGCATTTTAATGTCTGAAATCGGTGTAAATCAATGATTTTTTGCATCATACCAACTGATAATCAGTCCTTTACGAAAAAAAATTTGGTATCTTGTATGGAAAATGTTATATTAGTGATCACATCTACCTGAATCAGTTGACGGCCATTGGTACAAGAAAAGCGCTAATTATTCGTTTTTAATTAATTCCAGTAAACCTTTAACCTTTAAAAAAACCCTTTAAAGACCTCTGCCTATGAGTATGCGTCAACTCAAGATCACGAAGAGTATAACAAATCGTGAGTCACAGAGTCTTGAGAAGTACCTGCAGGAGATTGGAAAAGTGGAGCTGATCACACCGGAAGAGGAAGTAAAGCTCGCCATCCGTATCAAGCAGGGAGATCAACGGGCTCTCGACAAGCTAACTAAGGCCAATCTAAGATTCGTGGTATCTGTGGCAAAACAGTACCAGAACCAAGGACTTTCTTTACCTGACCTCATCAATGAGGGCAACCTGGGTTTGATCAAGGCGGCACAACGCTTCGACGAGACCCGCGGTTTCAAGTTTATTTCCTACGCTGTATGGTGGATACGTCAGAGTATTCTGCAGGCATTGGCAGAGCAGTCCCGTATTGTCCGACTGCCGCTGAATAAGGTGGGTCTGACCAACCGTATCCAGAAAGCTTATTCCCAGCTGGAGCAGGAGTTCGAGCGAGAGCCTTCCGCCGAAGAGCTGGCCGAGATACTGGAGCTGGACATCGAGGAAGTCTCTTCTACGCTGGGTATTGCAGCCCGGCATGTAAGCATGGATACGCCGCTGTCCGAGGGCGAAGAGAACACCCTGATAGACGTGTTGGAAAATCCCAATGCGGAAAGAGCCGAGACCAATATCGAGCACAAGGAATCCCTTAAACAGGAGATAGATCGCAGCCTGAAGACATTGACCGAAAGGCAGAAAGAAGTCATCTGTTTCTTTTTCGGCATCGGGGTAGATCATCCCATGAGCCTGGAGGACATTGGAGAAAAATTCAATCTCACCCGGGAACGTGTCCGCCAGATAAAGGACAAGGCGATCACCAAGTTGAGAAGCAATTCCAGGAGCAAGATGCTCAGGAGTTATTTGGGAATATAAAACTGAAAATATTTGATAGATACTTTACACTAGATTTTCGTAATTTTGGCATCCTATTTTAAGTGAATACGTGGTTGTATTCACTTTTTTGTTGCTACACCTCCTGGCTCCGGTCAGGAGTCAACACGTAAAATCAGCAAATTATGTTCGAAAATCTCAGCGAGCGGCTGGAGTCGGCGTTCAAACAGATAAAGGGTGAAGGCCGTATCACCGAGCTGAATATTGCCGCCACGGTAAAGGACATTCGTCGTGCCCTTATCGATGCGGACGTCAACTTCAAGATAGCCAAGGACTTTACGGATACGGTCAGGGAGAAGGCGCTTGGCCAGAAGGTGCTGACGGCGGTGAGTCCGGGTCAGCTGATGGTAAAGATCGTAAAGGACGAGCTGGCCGACCTCATGGGGGGCCAG
>DASZWE010000055.1:0-4875 GCA_035546735.1 Puia sp. | reverse complement strand
GATGATTCGGCCAAAAAATACCTTGTTTATTTTTCGCTGAAGTACAGTGGAGAGCCCGACAAGATATGTTATGCTTATGCCAATCCCGATTTTACGGATCTGGAAGGAGCGCTCCGGCAGCTTTTTTACAGTCCGGACAGTGCGGCTTGTATTGACGGAGATATTGTGAGCAGGGAGGGGCGTTATTATCTTTTTTTCAAAACGGAGGATCGTCAGCCGGGCATCAAGATCGCGGTATCGAAGCACCTGACGGGGGGATATGTGCTGCAGAGCAAGGATTATGTGCAGCAGACGACGGATGCGGTGGAGGGCGCCTGTACGTTCAAGCTGAATGATGGGAGTGGGTATATCCTTATGTACGATGTGTATATGACGGGCGGTTATCAGTTTACCAGGACCACGGACTTCCGGAATTTCAGGGTGGTGGATGAGCGGGTGGACATGAACTTTCATCCCCGTCATGGTACTGTCATGCCCATTACGTCGGCTGAGGGCGGGCGGCTGGCTTCCCAGTGGATGTCGCCTGCGGCGTCTTTGTTGTCGCCTTCCGATAAGACCATTGCTGCTGCTTATGACAGTGCCCGTGCGGTGTTGACGCTGAGGGTTGCTTCCGGCACGGACCTGCGTAGGTTTGATCCGCAGTTTATCAGCTATCCGGGGGTGGCAATAATGCCTTCGGGGCCGCGGGATTTTACGGGGGGGGCGGTGAATTATACGATCAGGATTGGGGATAGGGAGAAGAGGTATTCGGTGGTCGTCAGGGTGAAGTGATATCTTAGGAATTGTGGTACCTTCGTAGCGTGGATATGAAATGCCCATTGCAAATGATACCCTATGATGTGACAGGAAACATTTGTCATGACAATAGAAGAATATAAAGAAAAAATTCTTCTTCATCTGGAGAAAGCGCGGGATTGCGAAGAGGTGGAGAGGATTGTTGCCCGTTCTATTGAAAGAATGCGGGATAAAAATTTATCAGCGTCTGTCATAACGGAATACCTGGGCAAGCTAAGGGAAGGGTTGGAAGGGCTTTCCCAGAATGATTTTGACCCCGTCCACTGGTGCAATATCCGGTGCGCTATAGTATATCTGAAAAACTATCATTAGCAAGGGGGGTAGGGTAATAAGAGGCAAGCTTTGTGCGGGCGATAGGAGTCGAACCTACATGCCGTAAGGCGCTAGATCCTAAGTCTAGTGCGTCTGCCAATTTCGCCACGCCCGCATATTTCCCTGGATTTCCCGTTTTTAGCGAATTATGATTCGTTAAACCGGCCCCCAAGGGGGTGCAAACCTACGTCTTTTTTTGTAAATTCGTAGGGTATGGATATGGAAACAGTAGCGGCAACGCCAAAATACAATTTGACTGAAGAGCAGGAAAAGAAACTTATCCTCCGGGAATACCGTGCCCTTCTCCGGAGCCTGAAGCCGAAATTGAAAATAGGGGACAAAGAATTGCTGCGGATGGCCTTTGAAATGGCTGCCGAAGCGCATAAGACGATGCGCCGCAAGAGCGGGGAGCCGTATATCCTCCATCCCCTGGCGGTGGCGCGTATCTGCTCCGAAGAGATAGGACTGGGGGTCCGCAGCACCATCTGCGCCCTGCTGCATGACACGGTGGAAGACACGGACATAACGCTGGAAGATATTGAAAGAGAGTTCAGTAGCGAAATTGCCCGTATCGTGGACGGGCTTACCAAGATCTCCAACGTCATCGATGTCAATGCTTCACAGCAGGCGGAGAACTTCAAGAAGATCCTCCTTACGCTGACGGACGACCCACGGGTGATCCTTATCAAGCTGGCTGACCGGCTGCACAATATGCGCACTCTGGATAGCATGAAGCGGGAGAAGCAGCTGAAGATAGCCTCGGAAACGGTGTATGTCTATGCTCCCCTGGCCCATCGCATGGGGCTGTATAATATCAAGACGGAGCTGGAGGACCTGGCCATGAAATACCTTGAGCCGGAGGAATACCGAGAAATAGCCCGCAAGCTGGCGGAAACCAAGCGGGAGCGTTCCCGATACATCAACGAATTTATCAAGCCCCTGAAGGACAAGCTGGACAAGGGGGAATTCAGCTTTGATATCTATGGCCGTCCCAAGAGTATCCATTCCATCTGGAATAAGATGCGTAAAAAGGGGGTGGCATTTGAAGAGGTCTATGATCTATTTGCCATCCGGGTGATCCTGAACTCGACGCCGGAAAAGGAAAAGGAGGATTGCTGGAAGGTCTATTCCATGATCACGGATGAATACAACCCCTCTCCCGAGCGTCTCCGGGACTGGCTGAGCAATCCCAAATCCAACGGCTACGAGGCCCTGCATACCACTGTGATGGGGCCTCAGGGGAAGTGGGTAGAGGTGCAGATCCGGAGCCGTCGTATGAATGAGATAGCGGAAAAGGGCCTGGCCGCCCACTGGAAATATAAGGAGGGAACGGCGGACGAGAGCCGGTTTGACAAATGGTTCCAGCAGATAAGGGAGGTCCTGAATACACAGGACAATGATTCCATCGACTTCCTGCAGGATTTCAAGACCAGCTTTTTAGCGGAAGAGATCTATGTCTATACCCCCAAGGGGGATGTGAAGATGCTGCCCGTGGGGTCTACCGCCCTGGATTTTGCCTTTGCCATCCACAGCGCCATTGGCGTGCAATGCATCGGCGCCAAGGTCAACCACAAGCTTGTCCCGCTGAGCCACAAGCTCCGCAGCGGTGACCAGGTAGAGATCATAACGTCCAGCAAGCAGAAGCCCAACGAGGACTGGCTGGGCATCGTGGTTACCGCCAAGGCGAAAAGCAAGATCAAGGACGCCCTGAAAGAAGAGAAAAGAAAGATAGCCGACGAGGGAAAATACATCGTTCAGCGGAAGCTGGAGAATTTCGGGGCTGCCTATAACCAGCACAACATCGATGTGCTGACCACTTTTTATAAGCTCAATTCTTCTTTGGACTTTTTTTACCAGGTGTCTGTGCGCAACATCGATCTGAAGGAGCTGAAGGAATTTCAGCTGCTGGGCGACAGGCTGGAGCCTCCCAGGCCTGTCAAGCCTGTGGTGACGGAGCTCCGGCCCGGCGATGGCGCCGCCCATGCCGTACCGCGGAAGGACGCGGAGCTGATCATCTTTGGAGAGAGCAGCGACCGTATCGTCTATACGCTGGCCAATTGTTGCAAGCCTATCCCCGGGGATGACGTATTTGGATTCGTATCCGTGGGGAAGGGGCTGACCATCCATCGCACGAACTGTCCCAATGCCGCCAAGCTGATGGCCAACTATGGCCACCGGGTGGTAAAGACAAAGTGGGCCAAGAATAAGGAGATATCCTTCCTCACCGGTGTACGTATCGTAGGCATGGACGATGTGGGCGTCGTCAACAAGATCACCAATCTCATCTCGGGGGAGATGAGGATCAATATCAGTGCCATGACCATCGAGGCGAAGGAGGGGATCTTCGAAGGGAATATAAAAGTATTCGTCCACGATAAGGAGGAGCTGGAGGAGCTGGTACAGCGGCTCAAGCAGCTCAGCGGTATACAAACCGTGGATCGATTTGATGCGGAGACGGCGGCCTGACCATAGGCGGCCACCTGCCCTGGGGCCTGTCTTTTTGGAGAAATTCTAAAATTTTCCCGAACGAACCGGAGGTTCGTTGTCCAGAGGACAGACATTAGGGATTTGGCCGAATTGGGCTAGATTTTTATTAGAGACCAATTGGGCCAATTTCGTTTTAAGGGTTTCACGTTTTGATGTACCTTCGCCGCCTCAATTTGAAACATTCATGGTTGATGTAATCTTAGGCCTCCAGTGGGGGGATGAAGGAAAGGGAAAGATCGTCGATTATTTTGCACCTCGCTACGATCTGATCGCCCGCTTCCAGGGGGGACCCAATGCCGGACATACGCTCTACGTAAAAGACAAGAAGATCGTTCTGCACCAGATACCTTCCGGGATCTTTCACGAAAAGACGCTTAATCTTATCGGGAACGGTGTTGTGCTGGACCCCGTGACCCTGAAAAAAGAATGCGAGTCCGTAGCTGCCTTTGGCGTGGATTATCGTAAGAACCTTTATATCTCTCAGCGTACGCACCTGATCCTGCCCACCCATCGTGCATTGGACAAGGCGTCGGAAGTGTCGAAAGGACAGGAAAAGATCGGCTCGACGCTGAAAGGCATCGGACCGGCCTATATGGATAAGACGGGCAGAAATGGCCTCCGGGTAGGCGACCTCCTGGATAAAAGCTTCACCACGCAGTATATCAAGCTGCGTCTCAAGCATCAGAAGCTGCTGGACGGCCTCAACTTCCACGAGGATATTTCCGCATGGGAAGAGGAGTTTTTCGAAGCGCTGGAGTTCATGCGGCAGTTCAAGATCGTCAACGGAGAATATTTTATCAATGACAAGATCGCGCAGGGAAAGACGGTGCTGGCAGAGGGCGCGCAGGGCAGCATGCTGGACGTCGATTTTGGCACTTTCCCCTTCGTCACTTCTTCCAATACCATTTCGGCCGGTGTCTGTACCGGGCTTGGCGTAGCGCCGCAGAAGATCAGGGATGTGATCGGGGTAAGCAAGGCCTATTGTACCCGGGTCGGCGGTGGTCCTTTCCCCACCGAACTGGAAGATGCCACGGGAGAGGAACTGCGCCGGGTGGGCAACGAATTCGGCGCCACGACAGGCCGGCCGCGCCGATGCGGCTGGATCGACGGGGTCGCGCTGAAATTCGCCTGTATGATCAATGGAGTGACCAAGATCGTCATGACCAAGGCCGACGTGCTGGACGCTTTTGCCGAACTGCAAGTGTGCACGGCCTACAAGGTCAATGGCGAGACGACCAACGAGATCCCCTTCCAGATGAACAGGGTCAGGATCGAACCTCA
>DASZWE010000054.1:0-8943 GCA_035546735.1 Puia sp. | reverse complement strand
CTGCTGTATAAGGTCGATGTCAACGAATCCAGGCTGCGGGCTTTACTGCAAACCAGCGCGAATGAAGATGCAGGCCTGCTGATAGCCCGCCTGGTCCTGGAGCGGCAGCAACAAAAGATACTCACCCGCCGGCAGTTTCATACAGATGAGGATCCTGCCTCAGGCGAAGAAAGATGGTAATATGAGGACGCAGGAGATCAACGACCGGACTACAGAAAGAAAATTTATCGATTTGCCACGGGCCCTGTACAGGAATGATCCGCATTGGATCTGCCCCCTGGATAATGACATCGCTGCCGTATTCAATCCCTCGCGCAACAGTTTTTTCCGTCATGGCCAGTGCACCCGCTGGATACTGCTCGACGACAGGGGTCATACCATTGGCCGCATCGCCGCCTTTATCAACAGCGAAAAGGCATACAGGAATAGCCGGCCCACGGGAGGAATAGGCTTTTTCGAATGCATCGACGACAAAACGGCCGCCCATTGTCTATTCGACACCGCCCGGTCCTGGCTGCAGGACAGGGACATGCAGGCGATGGACGGTCCTATCAACTTTGGAGAGAACGATAAATACTGGGGTCTTCTGGTGGAAGGGTTCAAAGCTCCGTCGCTGGGTATGAACTACAATCCTTCCTATTATATCCGTTTGCTGGAATCCTATGGCTTTGCTCCGCTGTATGATCAGCTGACAAATTTTCTCGACGCCACCCGGCCCCTTCCCGAACGATTCACCCGCATCTCGGACTGGGTGATGAAAAAACCAGGCTACTCTTTCTCACATTTTTCCATCCGGCGGAAAGAAAAGTTCTTTTCCGACTTCGCCGATATATACAATGACGGGTGGAGCGGCTTTGAAAATTTTACCCCGCTGAAGCCCGACACTATCCGGGAATCCTTTCGCCAGATGCAGGCTGTCATGGATGAAAAGATCATCTGGTTCGCCTATCATGAAGGGGAGCCGGCCGCCTTTGTGCTATGCCTGCCGGATGTAAACCAGATCCTGAAGCATATCAAGGGCAGACTGGACCTTCCGGGCAGGCTGAAATTCTTCTGGTACCGGCATACCAGCAGGGTCGACAGGATACGTATCACCGTCATGGGCTGTAAGAAAAAGTTCCAGCGTCATGGACTGGAATCCGCCCTGATACGCTGTCTGCAGGAGGAGGTCCTGCCGAGGAAAACCATAAAAGGTGTGGAGCTGGCCTGGGTAGGCGACTTCAACAAAAAGATGCTGGCCCTTCATGAAGCCACCGGCGCAAAAAAAGAAAAGGTCCATAGGACCTATCGATATGTATTTAATACATCAGCTCTTTCACTTTCTCCTTATCCTCCTTCTCCTTCTTCAGATCGAACATAGTGCCGAACACACGGTCCCAAATGGTGCTGCTGACGCCAAAACCCTTGTGGTCGTCCTTATAATGATGGAGATGATGATTGCGCCAGAGAGGCTTCATCCATTTGAAAGGCGGGTTCCAGGCATGGATCGCATAGTGCATGCTGCCATAGAGAAGATACCCCAGCATAAAGCCAGGGAAGAACATGAATACATTGTTGCCCATGACAAGGTACTGAAGACCGAACAGCGCCGAGGCGATGATCAGGCTGGGTACAGGAGGCATAAAGAGGCGTTCCTTGTCGCGGGGAAAGTGATGGTGATTGCCATGCATGACGTAGACGAACTTCTTAGCCCGCTCGCTCTCGGCCACCATATGGAAGGCCCAGCGATGCATGATGTATTCAAAAAAAGTCCAGAAGAACATACCGCCTAAAAAGGTAAGGGCCACCCTTGCCAGGGGATATTCGAGCGTGTCCCAGCTGTAATAAAGAAAATAGCTGATGATCGGAACATACATCCCCCAGATCACTAACGGATGCGTCTTGGTGAGCATCTCCAGGTATTGATTCCTAAACAGCTGTGCCTGTCCTTTATTATGTATTTTCTCGAATTTCATGTGATTCCGTTTTTTAGGTCCGCTACTTCTTCCGACCCGTAAAGGTACGAAATCCGGATATTCCGGCATCGTCCCGTCCAAGTTCATCGATAGTCGATCCTGAACTTACTTTTGCTCAGATCAGGCTTGTGCTTACGCTTTCTCCCCAGCTCATACTGGTAAATGATCTCACCCACCTCCTTGAAGAACGGATAGCCCACTTCGTCATATTCATATTTGTCGTCATTCAAGACCCCGTCCCGGTTGACATAGATGGTCCCGCTAAGGATGAAATCCACATTATTCTTAAAATCAACGATATAGGCATCATCCGTCAGGAAGCCGTACGACCAGCCCGGTTTATTGAAGCTGCGGATATAGGAGGGTATCCGCCCCCGGCCCGCCTTGAAGAAAAAGAATTTCGTATAGCTGTCGAAGTATTCTGTCGTGTCGTAGGTGGGATGCGTGGATTCGGAAGGATATTCGGACATATAGCGGTAGAGGAGGGCGTAATCGTCTGCCGTGAGATGGAAATTCTTCACGGGGGGTGCGGACGATGGAAAGAGGACGCGTTCCAATAGCTGTTCCAGGTCCTCCAGGGGCAGATTATTGTGCCGGGTGAAATCCATGGGTGTATTGATCAGCGAGTCATGCGCGTCCCAGTGCCCCTTACCGATGAATACGGGTTGGCTGAAGTCGAACTGCACCGTGCTGACGGCTGCCGGTTGCGTATAGGCGACCTTCCCATCCTTGCCGAGGAAGCGTATCTGATTCGTATGTCTGTTCTCATCCTCCGACAGGGGCATGAAGCGCCGGGGGATGCGGATGTCTTTGTATCCCATTTCCCACAGCCGCTGATGGATATAGTCCTGACCCAGGAATTCATACAGCCGGTTGTACGCGTCGTTATCGCTGATGAGGAAGATCCTTTTGACATACTGCGCAATGGAGGGCAATCCATTGGCGGCTGTGCTGTCTGTATGCACTGTCACCTGGCCGCTGTAAGAGCTGTCCGTCAGCATGGGACTGTCCTTGTCGATGCCATAACGTTCCAGCGCATGCACTTTTTCCAGCGCCAGCAGCGCTATGGGCAGCTTCACCGTACTGGCGGGGTTGAAGTATTCATTCCGATTGGCCCGGTAAGGATGGTAATCGAACACAAGCTTATCCCCCTCCCGGTCGATCCTGGTATAAATGATCTGGTATCGAAAAGAGTCCGGATTATCCAATATATGCAGCAATTGCGGCGACCCATGTTTCCGTAAAAGCTCTTCCAAAAATGGGTCTGTCCGCTGCGCCCGCAGCGTGCCGAACAGGGCAAATACGATGATGAACAGGTATATTTTCTTCATAAAAGTGCGGGAATTGAGCATCGTATAAAAATAGCTCAATTCCCGCAAATCAGGCCTTCGTCGGACCTGCTTTGTCACGGTCCTCCTTGGTCGGAACCTTCGCAAGGCTCGGTTCTGTCTGTCCTGTCGGACGAGCTCCCTTTGGGAGCTCCTGTCGTCAATTTAACGATTTTTTGCGCTGCTTCGCTATTCCATTACCTTTGGCGTCCCTGAAAATCGCATCATTATGAAGCTGGTAAGCTATCTGAAAGAGGAGCATGAACAACTGGCCGTCCTGGTAGAAGGAATGATCTATGACGTGGAGGTGATCCACCCCGACATCCCCAATACGATGAGCATGTGCCTGAATTATTGGGACGAGCTCTTCCCCGTCCTGCAGGCGGGCGAGCTGGCCATTGTGGATGGGAATATCAGTTCCCGTAAAGCCTTGCCGCTGGACAGCGTACAGCTGATAGCGCCCGTACCTTTCCCTCCGTCTTGCCGGGATGGATATGCGTTCCGTCAGCATGTGGCAGCTGCGCGGCGTAACAGGAATGCGCCCATGATAGCCGAGTTCGACCAGTATCCGGTCTTTTATTTTACCAATCATCATAGTATCCAGGGTCCCGGCGAGATCCGTTGCATGCCGGACCACTTGCAGAAGCTGGATTTCGAGCTGGAGGTGGCGATCGTCATCGGCAAACATGGAAGGAATATCCGCGCAGAGGAGGCCGATGAGCACATTGCCGGGCTGATGATCATGAATGACATGAGTGCGCGGCGGCTGCAGCTGGAAGAGATGTTGTTGAACCTGGGACCTGCCAAGGGCAAGGATTTTTCAACGGTCATTGGTCCCTGTCTGGTGACGCTGGATGAATTGGAGTCCTATGAGGTGCCTTGTAAGGAAGGACATGTCGGCAAGAACTGGAACCTGCGGATGCAGTGCCGTGTCAACGATATACAGGTGAGCGACGGCAATCTGGCCGATATGGACTGGACCTTTGCGGAGATCATCGAGCGGGCCTCTTATGGCGTGGATCTCTATCCCGGGGATGTCATCGGCAGCGGCACGGTAGGCACCGGCTGTTTCCTGGAATTGAATGGCACGGGCAGGCTCAACGATCCCGGCTATACGGAGCAGTGGCTGCAGGAGGGGGACAGGATCGAGCTGGAAGTGGACGGGCTGGGTATTCTGAGCAATACCATCGTGCGGGAGGACAGTGATTTCAGTCTGCTGGCAAAAAAGAAAAACGTTTATAAGTAAGATGATCGTCGATCTGTCAACGCTAACCCCTGTGCTGCGGCAAAATTATCTGCAGTATGCCGTCGCGCCCCGTCCCGTTTGTTTTGCCAGCACCATCGACAGCGCGGGGAGGGTGAACCTGAGTCCCTTCAGCTTCTTCAATATGTTCTCCTCCACACCACCGATACTCATCTTTTCGCCCGCCCGGAGAGTGCGGGACAATACCACGAAGCACTCGTTACACAATGTGCTGGACGTACCCGAAGTGGTGATCAATATCGTGGATTATGACATGGTCCAGCAGGTCAGCCTGGCCAGCTGCGAGTATCCGAAAGAGGTAAATGAATTTACCAAGGCCGGTTTCACCGAAACCGCCTCCCATCTCGTAAGACCACCCAGGGTAAAAGAAAGCAAGATCAACATTGAATGCAAGGTCCTCGAGGTAAAGCCGTTGGGCCAGGAAGGTGGCGCCGGCAACCTGGTCATCTGCGAAGCGTTGTGTATGCACATCGACGATGCCATCCTGGATGAGCGGCAGATGATCGACCAGCGGCGTATCCATCATATTGCCCGGCTGGGGGGCGACTGGTATTGCAGGGTGGATGAGCACAGTCTTTTCCAGGTGGAAAAGCCCAATACGATGCTGGGCATTGGCATCGACGCCTTGCCGGACCCCATACGCAACAGCGCCATTCTCAGCGGTAATGACCTGGGGCAGCTGGCCAACGTGCATGAGCTGCCGGTGGTGGATCCCGCCTATGAGGACGACAGGCTGAAAAATATCTTCCAATACTATTCCGTCAGTCCCGAAGAGATGGAAAAAGAGCTGCATCTATATGCCAGACAGCTCTTGAAAGAGGGCAAAGTGGCTGCCGCCTGGCAGGTTTTGCTGGCCCTTAATTAGGCCGTTTTACCTACCTTTGCCGGAATTTTGGAATATGAGCATACATCTGTCAGAGCAGGAGATCATCCGCAGGGAAAAGTTAGACGAGCTGAAAAAGCTGGGGATCGACGCCTATCCGGCGCCTTTGTACCCGGTGAATACCAGTGCCGCCTATATAAAGGCGCATTACCAGGGTGAGGCAAACGCTGCCGACTTGTCTGCCGGATCCGGATCATCGCCAAAAGCACCCGTCCCCGGACAGACTGCTGATGATGGCCCTTCGTCAGAACGTCGCCAGAACGTCGTTCCTCGTTCAGGCTCGCTCCCAAAGGATCAGGGGTTGGCTGTGCCTTCTTTTGCCGACGTCTGCGTAGCGGGTCGCCTGATGAGCCGCCGCGACATGGGCAAGGCAAGCTTTGCCTCTCTGCAGGACAGTTCCGGCAAGATCCAGATCTATATCAAGCGGGATGAGATCTGCCCCGGCGAAGACAAGACGCTCTATGACAAAGTGTGGAAGCACCTGTTGGACCTGGGTGATATTGTAGGCATCAGGGGATATGTGTTCACCACGAAGACAGGGGAGATCTCCATTCATGCGAAGGAATTTGTGCTCCTGACCAAGTCGTTGAAACCCCTGCCTGTCGTCAAGGAGGTGGATGGGGCTACGTACGATGCGGTTTCCGATCCCGAGTTCCGTTATCGCCAGCGTTATGCCGACCTGGTGATCAATCCGCAGGTGAAGGAGACGTTTATCAAGCGGAGTAAGATGATCAATGCCATCCGGGACTTTCTGAATGAGCGGGGAGCGTTGGAGGTGGATACGCCGGTATTGCAGGCTATTCCCGGCGGGGCGGCGGCGCGGCCTTTTATCACCCACCATAACGCGCTCGATATTCCTTTCTATTTGCGTATTGCCAATGAGCTGTATCTGAAGCGCCTCATAGTAGGTGGGTTTGATTGGGTGTATGAGTTCAGCCGGAACTTCCGTAATGAGGGGATGGACCGGACGCACAACCCCGAGTTCACGGTATTGGAATTCTATACGGCCTACAAAGATTATTTATGGATGATGGAAACGACGGAGCAGCTGCTGGAGACGGCTGCGTTGGCCACCAATGGCAGCAGTGTCGTGGAGGTGGATGGGAAGGAAATAGACTTCAAGGCTCCCTATCGTCGTATCAGCATGTATGATGCCATCAAGGAATATACGGGTATTGACATCAGCGGGATGGATGAGGCGCAGCTAAGGGATGTATGTCACAACCTGCGGATCCCGGTGGACAATACGATGGGGAAGGGCAAGCTCATCGATGAGCTGTTCAGCGAAAAATGTGAGCATCATTTTATACAGCCGACCTTCATCACCGACTATCCCGTGGAGATGAGTCCCCTCACAAAGATGCACCGCAGCAAGCCCGGCCTGGTGGAAAGGTTCGAGCTGATCGCCAATGGGAAGGAGATCGCGAATGCGTATAGTGAGCTGAATGATCCCATCGACCAGCGGGAGCGGTTCGAGGCCCAGCTGCAGCTGATGGAGAGGGGCGATGACGAAGCCATGTTCATCGACCACGATTTTCTCCGCGCCCTCGAGTACGGAATGCCCCCCACGGCCGGCATTGGCTTCGGCATCGACCGGATCGCCATGCTCTTCACCGGCCAAAACAGCATCCAGGATGTGCTGCTTTTCCCGCAGATGCGGCCCGAGAAGACGGGGGAGGTGGATGAAAGCGAGGCCTGATGGCACGTGCCGTGAATTTTACTGCCAGCCGGATTGAAGCATTGATCAAATTGTTGGTATATCTTCTTTAGGGCGTGCCCCTTCGGGTCAGGCTCTCCACTGTAGTCCTCGCTTCGTCCCTCGCTCCGGGCTGCCGTTGCGATCCTTCACGCGGAAAAAAAGTGTTCGCCCAATAAAATCGCTGAATATGCCTGATACTACCTTACATATCCGCATTAAGAAAGAGTATGCCGTTGCCCTGATCGAAGACTTGATCAAAGCACATGCGGTAGAAGTCGTGGAGGAAGACGAAGCCGTTGAACTGACCGCACAACAAAAAGAAGCGCTGAATAAAGAACTGGCCGCTATCGCCGCCAACCCGGGATACTTACAAAAATTGGACGACGTTAGACATCGCTTCAAAAAGCCCTGATGCTCTCTGAACAGAAAACACCCCGCATTAACCCTTAAGTGTCTTGCCGGCCAACTTTTCCATATTTGTGATCCATGTATAATCCAATTAAAAAACGAACATTAATCATTAAATATAAAATTAACAATAGTAAAGAGCGCCAATCTATAGGCGGAAATGAAATGCTTGCTCTCAATTTTATATAAAAAGAAAATGAACTTATATCAGGGAAAAGTGCCAACAAATTGAAGGTGCCAAGTAAAATGGCAATTCCTGTTACGATAACACCGATATTAAAACGAACAAAATAAAGGACGAGATTCAATAAAAAAAGAACAAGGGCCATGATATGCCTGCTGGCAAAAAAGTACTCAGTAAAGAGAATTTCCCCCCATGTATACAACATTAGTAAAACCCAAATAAAATAGGGAGTCATTCTGATCAATTGCTTATGCTTCATAATAATAATTTATCCGGGCCCGAATCTTAATGCCCCCCATGCTGAGTCCAAACGGATAATACCTACCATCCCCTGTCTCATCTCATCCGACCACGTGGACCTTTTTTCAATTAAAGGCAAAGCGGTTTGCAATGTATCAGCGTTATGTAATCATTTCGAGATCTCCATCTATAGCCTCGTGCAATAATAAGAGCCGGATGGGCCAGCACATTACCAAACGTCAGACCTCGAACTGATCAATTTTGATCATTGGGAAGACAATAAAGATCAACATCAAATTCTATATTCAACTCTTTCACCAGTCGATTATACCTGGAATTTAAATGTATCGAAGGGATACTTTCATCATTGTTATAGTATATGTATAGGGCACAGGAAAATTCGCAATAGTATTTTTCGCAAAACTGTCGGAATAGATCAATTCTGGGCTCAATGATATCCAAAATTGCTTCCATCTGATCGTCGAATGAAGCATATTTATCCAAACCCGAATTCATTCTCCAGCCATTTTGCTTCGCGACCGTCGCGGATTTGGCGTTCTTTTTTTGCCCTTTTATATACACCTTTATTGGTTGTATCCCGAGCGTTTTAGTAATGTCATCAGCTGTTGTGTCATCAAAATTCCATATACAAAAATCTAAAAAAAGCTCATTTTTCATTTCGCTGTCTTACATTTATTTTTTTATGTATTACCTCATTAAAGGGCAAAATTTCCAATTTGCCAGGGTGCTGGTTGTCTGGAGCACGCCAACAGCAGGCTTGGTCGCAGCAACTATATCCTTGCCTTTTCCTGCTTTGCTTTTGACATCGTGAGCTTGAGACGGCAAATGGCTGTCTACTTTCCCGCTCTCGCCCGTGGCCAACCGAGTGTTGGACTGCATGGCACCCTGCGCTTCACTAGTCAATTGTGCTGTCCAGGCTATGTAGTCAACACGACCTTCTGCGTAATTTCCGCCACCGAAT
>DASZWE010000053.1:0-4292 GCA_035546735.1 Puia sp. | reverse complement strand
ATCGTCAGGTCTTTTGTATCCGCTACCACCCGGCAATACCCGGGACCGCCAAAATAAAGGTTGCCGCCCGTAGTGCTCATCGTGGTACCGCTGGTACCCCAGCCATAGTTAGTCCCATTCCAATCCAGCTGCGTACATAATTTAAAGTTATTATCCGTATTAGGGAAGTTTACACACCCTTCATAATTACCGTCGCTCTTCACGGAAGCCAGGATCCAGCCGGGCTGGTCCTTCTGCGTCCAGTTGGGGTTCAGGAAATCACCCGCCACATACAATTTAGGATAAATTAACACCACATGGTAAGGAGTCACCGTAATGGGCAGGTCGCTGAAGATGGATGATACGGTAGAAGCCGCACCCGTGCTCTGGTTGACATCCGCCTTCAGCCTCACCACGACGTTGCTGGCCACACCGGGATCAAGCCCCAGCTGGTTCAGCAAATGGTTAAAGTCCGTACCAAGCCAACTCTTGCTAAGGCTGTCGGTGGCAATGGTGACTTTTATCGCATTGGCCCAGCCCGAAGCGCCGCTGGTATCAGATGGGACGTCGAAGAGCAGGGTATAGGTAACGGCGGCAGAAACGCCGTAATCGGCGGCCTCCCAGCTGAACTTCGCCACCATGGCGGAATCATTGGCTGACGATAGTACGATCTGGCTGGCGGAAGCCGCAAATCCCCTGGGAGAGGCCGGCGCCTTCAATATCGCCCGCGCCTCGTCTTTTTTGCAGGAGGCGAAGAGCAGGCTCGCCGCCGTTATAAGAAGGAATATCTTTTTCATAACTAATAGCCATTGTTTTGTTTCAAATTAGGATTCGAAGAAAGGTCGGTGCTGGGTATGGGAAAGAGGTTATACTTGTCCGCAACAGCGGTCCCTCCTTCCACGCCACCCTTCCAGGCCCACAGATAGCCCGAGGTGGTGAATTTTTTATAGCGGATGAGATCCGTTCGACGGAAGCACTCATAATACAGCTCACGGCCCCGCTCGTCCAGGATAAAGTCGGTGGTCAGGTCGCCGCTGGTGATATCACCCGCCCCGGTATTCCCATAACCCCGCTCGCGCAGACGGTTGATGTATTGCAAGGCAGTCCCTGCGTCGCCACCTGTACCGCCGCGTAAAACAGCCTCGGCATAGATAAGATAGATCTCGCCCAGCCGGAATAAAGGGAAGTCGATGTCTGCAAAATCCTTTTTGGTATCCTGGTGCGCAGGCGCTACCGTATCCCTGGTCCAGTTCCTGAATTTGAAGGTAGACAGCCCGTCCGCTGCAGTATACAGGTCTTTCATCTGTACTGTCTGCGTAGAATCCCAGAACTGCGCACGTTGATCCGTATTGCCGCTGTGATCCGGGAAAAGGGCAATGAAGTTCTGTGTGCAACGAAGCCCCGACCAGGACCCACTCGAGTTGGTAACATAGGCAGGAACATTGGCAGGTCCATGCATGAGATAGGTAGTGCCTCCGTAGTTCTGCGTATACAGGGCGTCGTAATTGATGGTAAGGATGAACTCATCCGTATTCAGGTTGTTGTCGGCCAGCATCAGCTCCCGATAGTTGTCATGTAGCGTATACCCTGCCTGGATGATCTTGTTGCAATAGGTGATGGCATCCGTATAATGAGGCGTGCCCGTATATACTTCCGCATTCAGGTACATCCGCGCCAGCAAGGCCCAGGCGGCCGCCTGATCGGCGCGTCCATATTCATTCTTGCGGGCCTGCACCAGGTCCCCGTCGATGGCCTTCAGCTCCGACTCCACATAGTTGAAGAGATCGCTGCGGCTGATCTGCTTAGGGATAAAAGCGCCTACAGGATCAGTCTCCGTAGCAAACGGAGGGTTGCCAAAGAGGTCCATCAGCACCCAGTACTGATAGGCGCGAAGGAATCGGGCTTCAGCCCTGTAATTTCGAATGCTGTCGGCGCTTGCTCCCGTGATCCCCCGGGCGGACAGATTGGCGTCCGAAGCCTGCCGGATGAATTCATTACACAGCGTGATCTGGAAGAAGCTCCGGTAGTACAGCCCGTCCACGATGGGGTTGATAGACGACCAGCTCATCTCATGCAGACCCTGTATACCCGCATCGTTCTGCCAGGTCCAGGCCGCCTCATCCGTAGTCAGCTCCTGCAGGTTGAAATAAAGCCGGAGGAAGTCGGAGTTGCCCTCATCGGAGATGATCTGCGTGGGAATATCCGGGTTACCCGTACCCCCTGTATTACCCGTAAGGGCAAAGGCCGCATACATCTTGGCAAGGCCCTGCTTATAGCCCTGCGGCGTGCTGTATGCCTGGACGGCTGTAGTGGCGTTGTTTGGCGTCTGGTTCAGATCTTTGGTGCAGGACGCCAGCATCAGCAACACACCCAGTGAAAAAATATAATAAGTTCTCATATAAAAAAATTTAAAAGTCCATGCTTGCGCCCAGCGAATAGGTTCTTGGCCGGGGATAAATATTGTTGTCGATGCCAGGATTGTTCCCCGTCCCGGCCGCGATCTCAGGATCCAGTCCGGAATACTTCGTAACGACAAACACATTCTGCACAGTAGCATTCAGCCGCAGCCGTACCCGGGTATGCGCGATCCTGCCCACATCATAGCCGACGTTGAAATTATCCATCCGGAGAAAGCTGCCATTCTCCAGGTAATAGTCGCTCAACAATTGCTGTGCATTGCTGCCCTTGAACTTTGTCACTAAATAATTCGAGCTGCCATTGTACAGCACGGAATTACCTAATATCTGATTCTGCACACCCGTCTGGCTATTAATATTGTTGTATACATAGTTGCCGATGCTGCTGCGGAGGACAAATCCCGCATTCCATTTATTATAGGTCACATTGGTGCTGAATCCAAAAAACACTTTCGGATCAGCCGGCTTGCTCTTGAACAGGTCGCTTTGATTGATGATGCCGTCGTGGTTCTTGTCTACAAAGACGCCTTCTATAGGTTTGCCGGAGACATCATATACCTGTTTGTAAAGGTTGAAGATATTCTTGCTATACCCCACGGCATTTATCAGCGCAAACTGTCCTCCTATCCCGCCGGCAATGCTTCCCGATGCAAAGCCCGGATAATTCGGATCATCCGGCACCACGGTGAGATTGGTGATCTTATTCTGGTTGTAAGTGAAGTTGAAGCCAATGTCCCAGGTCAGGTCCTGCCGGCGGATGGGATGGAGGCCGAGCTCGAACTCGACGCCTTTATTCTCCATACTGCCCACATTGGCGATGATATAAGCGGAGAAATTGCTACCCGCGGGCTGCGCCACCTGGTTCAGCAGGTTGGTGGTCTTCTTCAGATAGAAGTCGATGCTACCCGTGATCCTGCCATCCAGGAACCCATAATCGGCCGCGATGTTGTACGTGGCCGTCTGCTCCCATTTACGATTGGCATAAAATCCCGAGGGGCGGTAGCCCTGGTAGAACGTGCTGTCAAACTGGTAAGAGGCCCCCGGATTGCTGAGATAATAATAGGAGATATAATCATAGTCGCCAATGCCGTCCTGCTGACCGGTGACGCCGTAACCGGCTCGCAATTTCAAATCGCTGATGACATTGCTGTTCCGGAGAAAGCCTTCTTCCTTGACCTTCCAGGCAAAGGCTACGGAGGGGAACAGGCCCCACCGGTTGCCGGGAGCAAATCTGGACGAGCCGTCCCGGCGTAACGAAGCCCGCAGTATGTACTTGTCGTTATACGCATACTCCAGCCGTCCAAAATACGAGATCAGCACATGCCGGAACTCCGTCGTAGGGGTGGCAGGGTCGGAGCCCGGGATCTTTACGCCCCGTGCATTGAAAGTAGGATAGTTGTATACCGTAGTCCGATAGTCATAGTACGAGTAGCCGGGTGTAAAGTCAAGATGGCTTTTGATGCTCTTTATGTCCTTCACATAGTGGAGGTAGAACTCGAACACTTTGTCCGTTTTATTGGTCTTGTAAGGGTTGTTACTGCCACCCGTGCCGCCTGCCACATACGCTTCCGCCGCGCTGTCCGTGATAAAAGTGCTGCCCTGTCCCCTGGACACATCATAGCCTGCATTGACATTGGCGTGCAGGTCGGGAAGGAAATGGAATTTATAATCCAATTGAATATTACCAATGCTGCGTTCGGGATTGCTTTTGTCATAGTGCTCTTCCAGCAGACCCAGCGGGTTCCTGCCGGCCAGGTTGGTAAGCCCCGTGGGGGAGCTGGCGTCCAGCCACTCATAGTACCCGCCAAAACGGGGGCTTTTTACATAGACGGGCTGTGTAGGATCGAAGCTGATGGCCCCGCCGATGGCAGCCTGGTTGGCAAAGCGTGCGTTCTC
>DASZWE010000052.1:0-12861 GCA_035546735.1 Puia sp. | reverse complement strand
CCGTATCCAGGGAGGAGGTGGCTTCGTCCAGTATGAGGATGGCCGGATTCTTAAAGACGGCGCGGGCAATGGTGAGACGCTGGCGCTGGCCTCCGCTGAGCTTCATTCCTTTGTCGCCGATGGTGGAATGATATCCCTCTTCCATCTGGGTAATGAACTCATGCGCATTGGCGACTTTGGCGGCGGCGACAACATCTTCCATTTTTGCATCGGGGACGCCAAAAGCGATATTGTTAAAGATACTGTCGTTGAAAAGGATGGGCTCTTGTGACACGATACCGATGAGCCCACGCAGGGATTGTGCGGTCAGGCTTCGTATGTCCTGTCCATCCACGAAGATGCCTCCGTCATTGACATCATAAAACCGGGGTAGCAGGTCGGCCATGGTGGATTTGCCTGCGCCGCTGCTGCCTACGAGCGCGACGATCTTACCCTTTGGTATGGTGAGGCTGATATCCTTCAATACGTCCGTCTGTTCATAACGGAAGGTGACGTTCCTGTATTCGATGTTGTTGTTGAAAGAGGTGATGGTCTTTGCATCGGGTGCGTCCACGATGGTATTGGGGACATCGACGACGGCAAGTACTCTTTCACCGGCGGCCAGACCGCGTTGGAGGTAGGTGACAGCACCGGCGATGTTCTTGGCGGGGGTGATGATGCCGAAGTACAGGGCGATGTATCCTATGAAGGTGGAGGCGGTGAAGGTGGTATCGCCGGAGAGGATCAGCCGGCCGCCATATATAATGATCACCACGATGACGGCTACACCCAGGACCTCAGCCAGGGGTGAGGAGAGCTCCCGCTGGTTGAGCACGCCTTTGGTGCTGCGGGAGAAGGCGGAGTTTTCGCTATCGAACTTTTTGCCCATGAAGCCTTCCGCATTGAAGGCTTTTATGATCCGGATGCCGGAGAGGGTTTCTTCCGTCGTATTGAGGATCTTACCCAAGATGACCTGGCTGCGGCCGCCCCCTTTCTTTAGCTTCCGGGATAGCAGGGATATAAGGGTGCCGGAGATGGGAAAAAGGATGAGGGTGAAAAAAGTTAGTTTGGCAGACAGATAGAAGAGCAGGACGAATGTACCTACGATGACAAAGGGATCGCGGAAGATGGTCTGGACACTGCTGACGACGGAGTTCTCAATTTCCACCACGTCATTGCTCATGATAGAGATAAGGTCGCCTCTGCGTTGATGGATATAGAATCCAAGGGACTGGCGGGAATATTGTTCGTATATCAGATGCCGGAGATTGCGCACCATATTGACACGCATGCGGGTCAGCACTTTCTGGGCCAGGAATCCAAAGACGTTCTTCAGCAGGGTGCAGACGAGGAGGACAATGCTGACAAAGATGAGGACGTTCAGCTTACCGGAAGGTCCCTTGCCGTAATAGGCCACGTAATAATAGAAGGCGTCCTTGAACCAGGAGACGCTGAAAGAAAAAGCCGGCAGCTGGTTGACGACTTGTCCATGACCGGTGTTGAACAGGACATCGAGCAGGGGAATGAGCAGGGTGAAATTTGCGAGACCCAGGACGACGAATAAGAATATATATACGATATACTCCGGTATGTAATGATGGTAAGGCCTTGAAAATCCGAGCAGGCGGAAAAAAATTTTCATGTACTTTTACGGTTCTGTTTTACATTTCGAGCCCGGGACGGACCGGAGGCCCGCCGGCCGTTGGCCCGTTGTCAGACGAAGGGAGCAAAGTTAAGGTAAATTGACAATGATAAGTATTATCACGGCAGTACATAACGGTCTTGCTTTCAACAAGATATATCTTGAATACCTCCGAAAGTATACCCGTAATCCCTATGAGGTCATCATTATCGACAACGCTTCCAGCGACGGGACGCGGGAATTCTTCCGGTCCAGCGGCTGTACGGTCATTGCCAATGAGGTGAACTATTCCTATCCCTATACGCAAAATCAGGGTATTCGGGTGGCTAAGGGGGAATACCTCTTCTTTCTGAATAATGATATCATCGTGGGGCCTGACTGGGACCAGCGGCTGATCGAGGCGGCGCGGAGAGAGGGGGTTGACATTATTTCCGCGGCGGGTATCGAGAATATGGGTAATTCCAAAGAGACGCAGGCCTTGTCACGGCAATGGAAGAAGGTAAAGAACCCGTTGATGTTCCTCTTTGGATTTGGGGAGCGCAATCTGCGGCTGATGCACCGGCTGATGTACGGCAACTGGGAGAAATATTGCGAGAAGCGATTTGAGGAGTTTGGTTACCGGACGATAGAAGGCATCGTGGGTAATAACGTCATGATGACACGCCGGGCCATCGAGATCATGGGTTTTTGGGATGAGCGTATACAGGGGGCGGACTGGGATCTGTTCATACGCACGAAAAAAAGGTCGGTGGAGACGGGAGATATCAAATCCTGTCATATTGCATTGGGCGTATTTATTCATCACTATATCCGCATGACTGCTAAATATGCCGTGAAGGCGACACCTTTTGCGGATGCTGGTAATATCATCGGGCTGGAGGAGAAGTGGACGAGGGAGCAGATCGAGCAATTCCACCCGGATGCAGCGATATCGTAGGCGGAAGGCTGAATGACGGTCCTGGCGGACAAGTGCATCCCATCGATGGATAAAATTGACCGGCGGCAAGGGCCAACGGCCGCGGCGAACAAAAAGATCTAAAAAAAAATTTTATGCAAGAAGGAAAACGACAAAAACAAGTGGGGGCGCTGCTGCTGGAGGAGATGAGCGATATCTTCCAGCGTCTGGGACTGAGCATGATAGATGGTGGTCTTGTTTCCCTCACGGCTGTAAAGGTGACGCCTGATCTGCTGGAGGCGCGGGTTTACCTTAGTTTCTTCAAAGTAAAGGATACGGCGGCGACGATGAAGAAGATTGAGGAGAGAAGCTGGGAGATCAAACGGGATCTGGCGGCCAGGGTAAAGCATCAGCTGAGGCGTATACCTGTACTTTCTTATTATTTAGACGATACGCTGGAGCATGCGGACAAGATGGAAGAGCTGTTCCGTAAGATCAATTCCGAAAAGCCGTCCCAGGAATAGAAACCCCAACAACCCATGAACTTTCTTTTTGCCTGGCGTTATTTCAAAGCAAAAAAATCCACCAACGCGATCAATGTCATTGCGTGGGTCAGTATGGCCGCCATTGTGGTGGGGGCGGCATCGCTGATCCTGGTGCTGAGCGTATTCAACGGCTTTGAAGATCTGGTAAAAAGTCTTTATACGAGCTTTTATTCGGACATCAAGATCCTTCCTGCGAAAGGAAAGACGCTGGTGCTGACGCAGGATCAGCTAAAGAAGCTCACGGCTGTCCCGGGGGTGCACGCTCTTTCGCTGATAGCGCAGGACAATGCCCTGCTGCAAAGCGGGGAATACAGGACGACGGCCTATCTAAAAGGGGTGGACGGGAATTTTGCCAAGGTGACGGGTCTGCCGGACAAGGTGGTGAGGGGAAAGTTTGAGCTGGGGACGGAGGATCATCCTTTGGCGGTGCTGGGATCGGGTATCGAGAGCGCGCTGAATACGGAGGCGGATCGGGCCATTGTGCCGCTGTCGGTGTATATGTTCAAGAGGGGGGCGGGGGATATGACGTCGGACCCGCTAAATTCATTGAGCAACGAAAATATGGCGACCTCGGGGGTCTTTATGATACAACAGGATTTTGATGACCATTATGTGATCACGAACCTGGCGTTTGTGAAGCGGATGCTGGGGCTGAAGCAGGATGAATATGGGGGGGCGGAGCTGGGGCTGGACGATCCCCAACAGGCAACGTCGTTAAAGCCCGTGCTCCAGCGGATGTTGGGGAGCAATTATCTTGTACAGACGCGTTATGAACAGAACCAGAGTCTGTATAATGTCATGGGGACGGAGAAGTGGTTCATCTTTGTGCTGCTGACCCTGATCCTGGTGGTGGCTTCTTTTAATATGGTGGGAGCGTTGACGATGCTGGTGCTGGAAAAGCAAAAGGACATCCATGTGTTAAAGGCATTGGGGTCAACGGGTGGAAGGATACAACGGATATTCCTGAGTGAAGGTATATTGCTGGCGTTGCTGGGGGGCGCTTGTGGCATCCTGCTGGCGGTGATCATCTGCTGGCTGCAGTCAAAATATCATTTAGTGCCATTACAGGGTGGCTCATTCCTCATAGATTATTATCCTGTGAAGCTGGTGCCGACGGACTTCCTGCTGGTGTTGTCCACCATATTGGTAGTTGGGTTGCTGGCTTCGTGGATACCTGCCAGAAAGGCTGCGACGACTGCTATTGAATTGCGGTAATAGCATAAAAAGGCGGACCGTGCAAGTCCGCCTATTGTGGGAAAACTATTTTTAATCTCCTTTTAATAGTCGCCTAATGTCTCGGGGAGCTGAGCGAGGGCTTTTGCCAATTGCTCATCATTGGGAGCTACACCATGCCAGTGGTGATCGTTCTCCATGAAGTCGACTCCCTTACCCATGATGGTGTGCATCATGATGGCGATGGGTTTGCCCTGGCCGGTGAGACCCTTTGCCTTATCAAGCGTTGCAATGACTTCATCCATGTCGTTGCCATTCATCTCGAGCGTGGTCCAGCCAAAAGCGTCGAATTTCGCATGAATATTTCCGAGGTCCATGACGGCTTTTGTGGTACCGTCGATCTGCTGACCATTCCAATCCACGGTGGAGATGAGGTTGTCTACTTTTTTGCTGGCGGCAAACATGATGGCTTCCCAGTTCTGTCCTTCATCTAATTCGCCATCTCCATGGAGTGAGTATACAATATTTTTGTCGTTATTGAGTTTTTTACTTAGGGCAGCACCGATGGCAACACTTAAACCCTGACCCAGCGAGCCGCTGGCGACCCTTACACCGGGGAGATGTTCATGTGTGGTCGGATGACCCTGAAGGCGGGAGTTGATCTTACGAAAGGTAGCCAGTTCTTTGATGTCAAAATAACCGGATCTAGCCAGTGCTGAATAAAACACCGGAGAGATATGGCCGTTGGATAGGAAGAAAATATCTTCATTGATGCCATCCATGTGAAATGTAGGGTCGTGTTTCAATACTTTGAAATAGAGGGCTGTAAAATAGTCTGCACAACCTAAAGAACCGCCCGGGTGACCGCTTGCGGCTCCATGGACCATTCTAACGATATCTCTTCTAATCTGGGTAGCTATTGCTTTCAAGTCGGCCATAATGAGCGTTTTATACGATTTGGTGGGCAAATCTAATGATTTTTATCATCCCGAAAGTTTGACGCATTAAACTTTTATGCTAACTTTCAGTCTCAAATTCTTTAATCTACCAAAGTTCGCTTACTAACTGATCCTAAGTTATTATAACATCGAGACAAGGTCTGACACTTGAACGGAAGAGCCTACCACTCCCAGGACCAATAAGCAGGTATATTTTGCAATAGCATTTGGAAATGGATAAAAGGTTCTATTTTTGTTAACTAATTCAAAACGAGGCTGATGTTTGATGTTCTACTTTCGATAGCTATTTCTTTTACGATTACCTTCCTTGCTATCCCGGCTGTCATCAATGTGGCTGAAATGAAAAAGTTATTCGATATGCCCGACGAGCGTAAGGTGCATCATGCGCCTATTACCCCGCTGGGTGGTCTGGGTATCTTTGCGGGCTTCGTCTTTGGATGCCTGCTGACATTGCACTTTAGCCAATATGCTGAGCTTCAATATTTTATGGCGGCTTCGCTCGTCATCTTCTTCCTGGGTCTGAAAGATGATATACTTATCATTTCTCCTATCAAGAAATTTATCGGACAGGTGCTGGCGGCGTTTATCATTATATATTATGGAGGTATTCAGATCCGTAGCATGAATGGTTTTCTGGGGGTTTATCAGCTGCCGGAAATGTTCAGCCTGCTGTTGACCTATTTTGCGGTCATCGTCGTGATCAATTCATTCAATCTCATCGATGGTATCGATGGACTGGCGGGTAGTCTGGGGCTCATTTCGACGGTGATATTCGGGATTTATTTTCTCGAGGTGAATATGCTGCCTTATGCTGTCATCGCCTTTTCGCTGGCGGGCAGCCTGCTGGCCTTTCTCATATTCAATTTTCAGCCGGCCAAGATATTTATGGGTGATACGGGCTCGCTTCTGGTGGGCACCATCAATGCGATACTTGTTATAAAATTTATTAATGTAGCAGGTACGGACGAAGTGAGCTTCCGGATCACTTCTTCACCGGCGGTAGGGTTTACCATCCTGATGGTACCGCTGCTGGATACATTGCGGGTGTTTGGTATCCGTATATTCCATCGTCGCAGTCCTTTTAGTCCTGATAGGAATCACATCCATCATTTGCTGCTGGACAAGGGATTTTCCCATAAGGCCATCACCTTTACCCTATCGGCCATCAATCTGGCGATGATCGTCTTTGTATTCCTGGCCAGGGGGTGGAACTGCACTTTGCTCATATTTGGCGTCTTTGCCATCTTCTTCACTATGATCGGTCTCATCTATTACATGCGTCCTGCTCCGAGGCTCTTTGTCGCAAAAGGTACGGCTGGAAAGGGTGCTCAGCTTACAAAAGCATCCAAGCTGGTGCAGCTTACGAAGGATACGATGCTGGAGCAAAATAATTAGGAAGGCGGGTAGATTAGCAATTTTTCCATAGGTTTGCATCCTTAGAGGTGCGAATTTACCCATAACCTATAGTATATGTCAGACGATGTTACGTTGATCCTGGAAGACGCCCAGGAGTCTATGCAAAAAGCACTCAATCATCTTGAAACTGAATTAATTAAAATACGTGCCGGGAAGGCCAGTCCCCAGATGCTGGACGGCCTGACGGTAGATTATTACGGCAGTCCTACGCCGTTGAACCAGGTGGGTAATGTATCTGTAATGGATGCCCGCACCCTGACGATCCAGCCTTGGGAGAAAAACATGCTTCAGCCTATCGAGAGGGCCATTATCAATGCCAATCTGGGTGTTACGCCACAGAATGATGGGAATATCATTCGTCTGTTCATGCCGCCCCTGACGGAGGAGAGAAGGAAGGAGTTTGTAAAGAGGTCCAATGGGGAAGGAGAGCAATCCAAGGTTGCCGTGCGCAGCATTCGCCGGGATGCTATCGAGCATATCAAGAAGCTGCAGAAGGATGGGCTTAGTGAAGATGAGGCGAAGGATGCGGAGAAGAGGATGCAGGATCTGACGGATAAATATATTGCATTGGTGGATAAGCATCTGGTGACAAAAGAAAAAGAGATCATGTCTGTATAGGTCACCTATAACCTGTCGCAAGGAATAGGGCCCACGACCAAACCACCATGGACAGCCGCCTCAATGGGCGGAAGGTATTTTAATTGCATACCGGCAAATGGGTAATCTATTATTGCATTCAAGGCGGACCACGGGTCCGACGGCTGTGGCCGAGCCGAGCGAAGGCCATGAACGAGAAGGAGCGGGTCGAAGCAGCTCCGTCGAAGTTCCCATCATAAGACAACAATGGTGATCGGGTAAATTTCGCATACCCCGATCATAATTGTTAACCAAGCCGCGTACATAGCAAAAAATTTATACATTCGAACCATCAAACCTTGGGACCATGGGAAAAATCAAATTGAGCGAGATCAGCACAAAGGCTCCGGATGGGTGGGACAAGAAAGAGACCAAGGAAAAATTAGTGGGGATCCTGGAGGAATTGGACGAGCTTCAGAACCTTCTTTATGCGGAAAGCAAGCATTGTATCCTGGCGATCATCCAGGGGATGGATGCTTCGGGAAAGGATGGGGCGGTGCGCAATGTTTTTGGGAAACTGAATCCCCAGGGCGTGCTGGTAAGGTCTTTCAAAGTCCCCTCGCCGGAGGAGCTGGCCCATGATTTTTTATGGCGCATCCATCAACATGCCCCTCAGAAAGGGTACATACAAATATTCAACCGGAGTCAGTACGAGGATATTCTCGTCACCCGTGTGCATAAATGGATTGACAATAAGACGGCGCGCAAACGGATGCGGGCCATCAATGATTTTGAAAAACTGCTGCAGGAGCATAACGACACGCATATCCTGAAATTCTATCTTCATATATCTCCCAAGGAACAGCGGGAGCGGTTGGAGGAACGTATTCACAACCCTGCCAAACAGTGGAAATATAACGAGAATGATTTTGAGGAGGCCAAGCTTTGGGATGACTATATGGAAATGTACGAGGATTGTTTTGAGAACTGCAATGATGTGCCCTGGACCATTGTACCGGCCGATCAGAATTGGTATAAGGAGTATGTGATCGCCTCCACGGTGAGGGATACGTTAAAGGGGCTGCATATGCAGTATCCGGGGCTGAAGAAGAAGTGATGCGATCAGAACGGGCCGGAGGCGCGTTGTCCGACTTGTCACCAACTAAAACTTACATATCATGAGCATGCTAAAAGAATTCAAGGACTTCGTTATGCGCGGCAACGTGATCGATCTTGCCGTTGCCGTTATTATTGGGGCTGCTTTTGGGGCTATTGTAAATTCATTGGTAGATAATATCATCACTCCTTTGCTATTGACCCCTGCCTTGCAGGCGGCACGTTTGCAGGACATCGACAAGCTCGCGTGGGGTGCGGTGAAATATGGAAGTTTTTTAGCTGCCGTCATTAAATTTGTCATCTTCGCCTTCATTCTCTTCCTTATTGTAAAGGGATTCAAGAGCCTGGAAAGGAAAAAGGTGCCACCTGCCTCGGCGCCCACTACTACAGAAAAATTGCTGGCGGAGATATTGGAGGAGTTGAAGAAGAAGCCGTAGTCCTTCGAAGTGCCTGTGAAACCTGATGCCTTTCGCAGGCGACGGATCGGATGGTCCCGAGATTGCTTTCCATCGAAAAATAAATGCCAGTGAGCATTCCTGGCAGCTTTTTTGTTAATCGACCTCTCAGGGCGGCCCATGGGTGCGCCGGATGAGAGACCATAATTAGAAACTAAAGCGAAGTTTATGAAGCGTCTTGTACTATTAGTCCTATTTGCAGTTGTAAGTATTTCTTTTTTGCATGCCCAGAACCAGATCCAGGGACTGAGGGATGAGTCGAACCGGACCATTAAAAAAGACCCGGCGGATACGATCCCGCAAACATGGAAGACGGGTGGTCTGTACAATCTGAATTTTAACCAGGCGGCCCTCAGCAACTGGGCGGCGGGTGGTGATAAATCCTCTCTTTCCCTTTCCACGCTGCTCAGCCTATATGCTTTTTATAAAGATGGCAAACGCAGCTGGGACAATACGTTGGACCTTGCTTATGGTCTCGTCCAATCGACCAGCCTTGGTACCCGCAAGGCGGATGACAGGATCGACCTTGTGTCCAAGTATGGATACGACGTGGGCAAGCATTGGTATGCCAGCACTTTGTTCAATTTCAGGAGCCAGTTTGCCAAAGGCTATGCGTACGAGGATACAGCCAAGCGGCTCACGTCCAACTTCCTGGCTCCGGCCTATGTGCTGTTGTCGCTGGGTATGGATTATAAGCCCAAGGACAATTTTTCCCTCTTTCTTTCGCCGGCGACGGCCCGCTGGGTCATCGTGACCAACGACAGCCTCTCCAATAACGGGGCGTTTGGGGTGGACAGCGGCAAGCACGCGAAATTCCAGCTGGGCGCCTTTGCCTCGATCAACTATGTAGCCAATCTCAGCAAAACATCCGTCTATAAGACGAAGCTGGATCTTTTCACAGATTACCTGCACCATGCGGGGAATGTAGCGGTGTACTGGAACAATATGCTGGCGGTGAAAGTGACAAGGCTGATCAGCATGAATCTTACGGTGAATCTTATCTATGACAATGATATAAAATCTATCAAGGATGACGGCACCCAGGGTGGTCCGAAGGTACAGCTGCAGGAGGTAATGGGTATCGGGCTGGCTTATTCCTTTAATAACAGGAAGGTGATGAAACCGGCCCCTGCGGCGCAGTAGGGGCGGTTATGCCAAGTCTTTACAAAAAAACCGCTCATTTGAGCGGTTTTTTCCATTTATGACGAGAAAAGTCAGTTCCGAATGCGGGCGGGTTGGGTTATTTTACTCCCTGCCGGACTCGTTTTACAAAGGCTTCGGATACACCAGCGATGTCGGCGATCTTTTTATCGGAAAAATTGGTCTCTGCTATAAGATTCCTGACAACAGCAGTCATTTTTGTCCGGACTTCTTTCAGGCCTTCCTTTCGCCCTTCTTCTTTTGCCTCCGCAATTTTCATTTGTTTCACTTGTTCGATGATGCCCATGATGTTCGCTTTACCAGTTAAACGATCAATTTCACGTTCAAAAATACGATTTGTTTCCGGCTTCTCAAATCGCACGTAGTTGTGCAGAAAGGATAGGATGGATTTTGTCTTTTCTTCACTATAGCCTCTCTTAATCAATAATTTAGCAATAGTCAGCTTTTCGTTCAGTAATACCTGGTCCAGGTTTTTCCCCTTCAGCAATGCCTTTTTTGCCGCCAATATCACCAGGGCGAACGGATTCTTATTTGCAATAAGTTGACGGTCTTCATAGTCCAGGATGCAAAGAGTGTTGTATTTATACATCAGTTCCGTGCCGAGATACCTGCGAATATATACCCCGGGCAACTTTTTACCGTCCCGGCCTGTAAAAATCGCGATGGCTGTCATTGGCCTGTCGAAGCGGTCAAATATCCTTGTATAGTATTTGAACATCCGTTCAGCAAATTGCTTATCGTTTGTTCCCTGTATTTCGACGTGGCAAAGGATCCATTCTTCGGTTCCGTCCTTTTGAAAGGCCTTTACCAACTTATCTACAAACTTTGTATCTGTCTCCTTTTCCGGCTTAGGGTACATTTCTCCGAGTTCCTTTTCCAGGAATTCAAATCCCCTGCTCATATCGAGGAGCCGATCCGCATCTGGGAAGACAAAGCGTAACAGGTCGTCAAAGACTTCTTCAAGCATTCCTTTCCAGAGAATGTCATTCTTCCTACGAAGCATAACTCATAATTTAAAGTAATTGTGAAAATGAGCGCTGAGAGCGCTGAACGATGCTAAGACATTTGCTTAATTGGGCTATGGAATATTACAAGGAAGTTGGCAAAGGTATAATTTATCAATACGCCATTTAAAAAGTATTTACAAGCGTCATAAAGCTGAATTGGAACACCCCCCCACCTATTGGTCACCGACCGGAGTATGCATAATTTGGGGAAAACCCACCGGAAACTCTCCAAAATTTAAGGTATTTTCGCCTTGTTCGCGGTGCAAGGAAGCCTCGGAAACTGAAGTTATTATGAACAACACGACCTATCAGATCAAGCTCCCTCAATTTGAAGGCCCTTTTGACCTGTTGCTTTTCTTTATCGAAAGGGATGAGCTTGATATATATAATATACCTATCAGCAAGATCATCCAGGACTTTCTCACTTATATCCACTCGCAGGAACACCTCAATATCGAGCTGTCCAGTGAATTCATCCTCTTTGTCAGCACGCTGATGCGGGTGAAGGCCAAGATGCTGCTGCCCCGTAAGGAACTGGATGAGCAGGGCAATGAGATCGACCCCCGCCAGGAACTGATAGACAAGCTGCTAGAGTACAAGCGTTATAAGGAGGCCGCCGCTACCCTGGCGGAAATGGAAGCCATTCGGCACCTGATGGTGCGACGCGGCAATCTTCAGAAAGAGCTGGCGAAAATTGGCGAAGAGTCGGGAGAAGGCACGGAGATCCAGGCTATCACGCTGTTCAAGCTTATGAAGACCTTTGAAAGGCTCATGCAGCGTATCCAACAGCGTCAGAACAAGCCGGTGCATACGGTAGTCCAATACCGCTACACGATGGAGGGCAGCCGGGAATATATGCTGGTGCTGGTAGAGAAGGAGAGAACCCTCTCCTTTGAGAAGATCTTCGACACCTGCGAGAACAGGCTGCATGCCATTTTCACCTTCCTGTCCATGCTGGAGCTGGTACAGGCGAAATACTTCAACATCCTCATCGGGGAAGGACGTAATAACTTTATCGTGGAGTGGAATGAGAACCGGAGCGAGGATGAAGACTCCCCTTTTGCGGTGGGGGGAGAGGAAGAAGGGGAAGGTCCTCAGAGCGCGCTTGGGCACTTTGAGGGTGGCAGGGAAGGTGCTCCGGAATTCCGATTTGGCCAGGGAGGTGATGAAGGGGCTGGTCCGGATGAAGAGGACGGATCGGGTGGGGACCAGGGCAACCCGGGTGATCAAGGCGACCGGGGCAGGGGCAGCGGTTTTTTCGATGATGAGGACCGGGCGCTTTTGAATTAAGACGGGTATTTTGAATTTCGAGAAGATCTATATTCTATTTTATGAAGACCATATTCTATCCTGCCTCTGAAAGAGGTCATGTCAACTTTGGCTGGCTGGACAGCCATCATTCCTTTAGCTTTGGCAACTGGTATCATCCTGAGAAAGTACATTTCGGCGCGCTTCGCGTACTGAACGATGATGTCGTAAAGGGCGGCGGTGGGTTCGATACCCATCCCCATGACAATATGGAGATCGTCTCCATTCCCCTGAAAGGCGCCATTGCCCACAAGGACAGCACGGGTACGGAAGGTATCGTGTACAGCGGCGATGTACAGATCATGAGTGCCGGCAGCGGTATCCGTCACTCGGAATACAATGCCTCCCATTATGATCCCGCCAATTTCCTTCAGATATGGGTGTTCCCCAAACAACAAAATATCAAGCCCCGCTATGATCAGCGGACCTTTGATCAACGTCAGCGGCAAGGCAAATGGCAGGTGGTGGTAAGTCCCAATCCTGCGGATGGCGGTGTCTGGATCAACCAGGATGCCCGTATGGCGATGACAAAGCTGGAGGCGGGGAAGGACATAACTTTTACTCCCGGGTTCGAGGGGAGTGGCGTATACCTGTTTGTGATAGAAGGCGAGGTGCAGGTTGACGGCAAG
>DASZWE010000051.1:0-7545 GCA_035546735.1 Puia sp. | reverse complement strand
ATTCACCCCCTATGTCACGTTCGGAGCGGGGATCTTCAATTACGACCCTTATGCCTATTACCACGGGCAAAAGGTCTATCTGCGTCAGTTGGGGACGGAAGGACAGGGGTCTTCCGTTTATCCTACCCGGAAGCCCTATGGGAGCATGGCGGTATGCTTTCCCCTGGGGGTGGGGGTCAAATACAACCTCAACCGTAGCATGAACATTGGTTTTGAGGCTGTTTACCGGTTTACCACCACCGACTACATCGATGATGTCAGCACTACCTATGCTCCTGACGCTCAGCCTCATTTCCTGCCCGATGGGACGCCGACCCTCTGGTATTCCATGCAGGACCGCAGCAGCGAGGTCAACGGGGGTACGCCGATAGGGATCAAGGGTCGTCAACGGGGGTATTCCAACCAAAAGGATGGGTATTTGCTGGCGGAGATCACGCTTTCCTTCAATCTGACCTCGTACAAGTGCCCGACGGCGCAGTGACGGACTGACGCCCGGCTGAATAGCGGACTGGCGGTACAAGTGAGTGACACAACGGCTGCCGACCCGGATCACCCATTCCGGCACCACAATGACGAGATTTTAACATCTCAAGCCCCCGAATTTACTATCTTTGAGCCCCTTAAAGGAGGGAATATACTATTATTATGGGGTCCGAAAAGGATAAAATAGATCTGCAAAGGCTGCCCCGGCATATTGCCATCATTATGGACGGGAACGGTCGCTGGGCCCAGGAGAAGGGCCAGGACAGGCTATTTGGTCATTTTCATGGCGTGGAGAGCGTCCGGGACATCGTCGAAGGGTGTGCAGAGCTGGGCATTGGGTATCTTACCCTGTATGCCTTTTCCACCGAGAACTGGGATCGTCCCGCCTATGAGGTGACGGGGTTGATGGAGCTGCTGGTGGAGACTATCCGTAAGGAGGCCGAGACCCTGAGCCGGAACAATATACGGCTACATGTCATCGGGGACATGAATATGCTGCCCGACTATGCCCGAAATGAGCTAAAAGAGGCCCTGGAGATAACATCCAGGAATACGGGTCTTAACCTGGTCATGGCTCTGAGCTACAGTTCCCGCTGGGAGCTTACCGAAGCCGTCAAGAACCTGGCCCTCGATGTGAAGGCCGGCAAGCTGGACCCTTCCGCCATTACACAGGATACCTTACAGCAGTATCTGTCCACAAAGGACTTCCCTGACCCGGAACTGATGATCCGGACCAGCGGAGAATACCGGATCAGTAATTTTTTGCTATACCAACTCGCTTATGCAGAATTGTATTTTACCAGCGTCCGCTGGCCTGACTTCCGAAAAGAGAACCTGTACGAAGCCATCCTCGATTTTCAGGGAAGGGAGAGGCGTTTCGGGAAGACAAGCGCTCAAATTCAACAGGAGCCGTCTGCTTCCGAGCCCACTTTTTAACAAAGACTTTTAATAATTCCTCTTAATTTGCCGCTCTAAAAACCGACTGGATGCAACGAAGATCGCTGATTTGTGTTTTTTTACTAATATCTTACTGCTTACTGAATCTAACTGCTGCACGAGCCCAGGTGACACCCGACACGACGCATCCCGTTTCTATCGACCCCGCTCTTCTAGATCTCGCCAACCCCAAAAACCCACCCAGGGAATATACGATCGCCGGCATCAAGATCACCGGCACCAAGTATCTTGACGAGGCTCTTCTGACTTCTATTTCAGGGCTTTCCGTGGGTGATAAGGTAACCATTCCCGGGGGTGACAATTTCAGCAAGGCCATCAACAATCTTTGGAATCAAAAATTATTCGCCAATATCGAGATCAACTATACTAAAGTCGTCGGAACCAATATTTATATCGAGATCAGCGTGACCGAAAGGCCGCGTTTGTCCAATTTTTATTTCAGGGGCTCAGGCGTAAAGAAAGGAGATGGAGACGACCTTACTACCAAGACGGGTCTCGTCAAGGGCCGTGTGGTAACGGAGAACATGAAACGCTCCGCCATACAGGTCATTAAGAAGTTCTATGCCGAGAAGGGTTACCAGGATGCAGCCGTAACGATCGCCGAGACAAAGGATCCCACCGTAGCCAATTCAGAGATCCTTACTTTTAACATTGTCAAGGGACCAAAGGTTCGGGTCAGCGACATCAATATTTTTGGCAACGAACAAATCGCGGATGCCAAGCTGAAAAAGCAGTTCAAGGATACGCATGAGCGAAGCCGTTTGACCATTTATCCTCCGCCGGAGGATACTACGTTCGGTCCCAACCCCCGGATGACCTTCCGGGAATATGTCGATAAATGGGGTTTCCTTTCTTTCACAGGCACCAAGGAGTTCCTGGATCCTTATTTCCGGTTTAAATTATTCTCCTCCGCCAAGTTCAACGCCACCAAGTTCGAGACGGATAAACAGAAGCTGATAGAATACTACAACTCCCAGGGTTACCGGGACATGACCATCGTCGACACCAAGACGCCGGTGAAGAATGGAAAAATGAATGTGGATCTCAAGATCGAGGAGGGTCACAAATATTATTTCGGCAACATCACCTGGAGAGGAAATACCAAGTACTCGGATTCTATTCTTAGCCTGGCGCTGGGTATCCACAAGGGCGATGTATACAACATCGATATCCTGAACAAGAAGCTGAAGATGTCCCAGGAAGGCGGCGATATCAGCGGTCTGTATATGGACGATGGCTATCTCTTCTTCCGGATAGACCCGGTGGAGACGGCCGTATATAACGATACCATCGATTTCGAGATCCGTATGACGGAGGGTCCCCAGGCGACGATCAAGAATATCACCATTTCGGGTAACGAGAAGACGAAGGAATATGTCATCCGCCGTGAGCTGTTCACCATACCGGGCGATAAGTTCAGCCGTCAGGAGCTGATCCGAAGCCAGCGGCAGATCGCCAACCTGGGCTTTTTCAACCAGGAGAAGATCAATCCCGGTGTGAATCCCAATCCGGAAGACGGTACGGTGGATATCAACTGGGGTGTGGAAGAAAAATCCGCGGACCAGCTGGAGCTTTCTGCGGGATGGGGTGGCGGCATTGGATTGACGGGTACCGTAGGGGTCACTTTCAACAATTTCTCGATCAAGAATATCCTTCACAAGTCGGCATGGGATCCTTTGCCCAGTGGGGATGGACAGAAGCTGAGTCTGCGTATCCAGTCCAACGGTAAGGCGTATCAGTCGTATAACTTTTCCTTTACGGAGCCCTGGCTGGGTGGTAAAAAGAGAAATTCACTGACCGTCAGCCTTTATCGCAGTGTCTTCCGTACGGGCGGCTACAATTACCGGACGAATACCTATTCTTTCAGCGACTCCAATTCCTTAAAGAACTTTGGCGTCACTGTCGCCCTTGGCAAGCAGCTGAAATGGCCGGATGATTATTTCACGCTGACCTATTCGGTGAACTATACGCAGTATGATCTGAACAATTATCCCTTGTTCACATCCGCATTCCGGAATGGATTTTCCACCAACCTGAGCTTCAAGCTGGCGTTGAGCCGTTACAATCTGGACCAGCCCATCTTCCCCCGCAGCGGCGCCAGCCAGATGCTGAGCGTGCAGTTTACGCCGCCCTATTCTTTGTTCGACCCGGGGATCACCCAGGATGACAGCTATAAATTGCCGGAATATCATAAATGGCGCTTCACCAGCGACTGGTATATCCCTATCGGGAGCGCGATGGGGGCTGACAAGAGCCGTCAATTCGTGCTGAAGGCTTCTGCCAAGTTCGGGTTCATGGGCCGGTACAACAGCCGACTGGGGTTCTCGCCGTTCGAGCGGTTCCAGCTGGGGGATGCAGGTCTGACCAACAACTTCGGCCTGCTGGGGTACGATATTATCTCTCAGAGAGGCTATCCTGTGTATGAGAATTCCGATCCCAAGGTCAACCCTGACCAGCAGCAGGCCAGCCAGTTCTTTACGATATTCAATAAATACACGCTGGAGCTGCGTTATCCTTTCACAACCAATCCCAGCAGCACTATCTATGGGCTGACCTTTTTCGAAGCGGCCAACGGATGGTATAACTATAATGAATACAATCCTTTCCGTCTCCGTAGGAGCGTGGGTGTCGGGATGCGTTTCTTCCTGCCCATGTTCGGCCTGCTGGGCTTCGACTACGGGGTAGGTCTGGATCGTATCCAGAATGGCTCATTAAAAGACGCGACCCGGTTCACATTTATGTTGGGGTATGAGCCGGATTGATTTATATTACACTGGGCGGAACACAGTTCCGACGGCTGTAACCGAGCGAAACGAAGGTTACGAACGAGAAGGACCGTGACGGAGCAGGTCCGCCGAAGTTCTCATCATAAGACGTGCGACGGGGATGGGATACATTTCGGAATTAACCAGACCCGGCGCACTCACAAATTGCCTATGTTATGAAGAAACTAGTCACCATATGTCTGTTGCTGGTCCTGGCCCTGGCGGGGCAGGCTCAACGGTATGCCGTAGTGGATACCAAGTATATCCTGGACAAGATGCCGGAATATAAAGAGGCCCAGAAAAAGCTCGACCAGGTGAGCATGCAGTGGCAGAAAGAGATCGACGACAAGCAGGCCGCCCTGGACAAGATGTACAAGGACTATGACGCTGAACAGGTAATGTTAAGCGACACGCTGAAGAAAAAAAGAGAGGACCAGCTGTTCAACAGGGAAAAAGAGGTCCGCGATCTGCAGCGCAAGCGTTTTGGCTATGAAGGGGACCTGTTCAAGATGCGGCAGGAGCTGGTAAAACCCATACAGGACAAGGTCTACAATGCCATCCAGCAGATAGCGGTCAACAGGATGTATGATTTTATTTTGGATAAAAGTGAAGGAATTACTGTTATATTTGCCGACCCAAAGCTGGATAAGAGCGAGGATGTGCTGCGGGCATTGGGGATCAAATAAAACGTTAATTAGTCGTTAAAACAACTAAAACAAACAAAAATACAAACAACGCACAAATGAAAAAGATTCTTACCGTAGTAGTGGTGGTTATGGGCCTGGTGATGGCGGGCAATACAACAAAGGCTCAGAATAAAATTGGCTATATCAGCCTGTCCGAGCTGATCCCTGCGATGCCCGAATATAAGAAGGCTGATACAGCCCTCAACGATTATCAAAACGCTCTGGGCCAGAATTTTGAGGACATGAAGAGAGAGTACTATGAGCAGGACAGTCTTTTGACTTCGAAGGATACGGCTAAATATACAAAGGCGCAGCTGGAGCTGAAGAGAAAGAACATGGGTGAAATGCTGGTCAAACTGCAGGGCTGGCAGCAACAGGCTCAACAGCTGTATCAGCAGAAGCAACAGGATCTCATCGCGCCTATTCAAAAGAAGGCTGTTGAGACCGTACAGGCTGTCGCCAAGGAAAATGGCTATTCATATGTGCTGACCAAGGAAGCCCTGCTGGCCTCTCCTCCTGCCGACGACCTGCTGCCGCTGGTAAAAAAGAAACTGGGGTTGAAATAAAATATCGGTCCTTCGGACATCGAACCGTGGGTTCGTTCTGAAAATTCAAAAGATAATGAACGCCGGACCTAAAGTCCGGCGTTTTACATTTGCAATATGTCCCAACCCATTGGCGTTTTTGATTCAGGTTATGGCGGTCTCACTGTGCTGAAGGAGCTGGTGGCCCGGCTGCCGCAATACGACTACACCTATCTGGGTGATAATGCCCGGAGTCCCTATGGAACGAGATCTTTCGAGACAGTGTATCATTATACGCTGGAATGTGTTCAATGGCTTTTCGGTCAGGGCTGTCCCCTGGTGATCCTGGCGTGTAATACCGCCTCGGCCAAGGCGCTTCGTACCATCCAGCAAAATGACCTTCCCCGGATGGCGCCGGACAACAGGGTGCTGGGGGTGATAAGGCCTACCACGGAGGTGGTGGGAAAGTTCACTCAAACGGGGAAGATAGGCATCCTTGCTACCCGGGGCACCGTATCATCAGGTAGCTACCCTATTGAAATTGAAAAGTTCTTTCCGGAGGTGACTGTTTTTCAGCAGGCCTGTCCCCTCTGGGTGCCGCTGGTGGAAAACAATGAGCATGACAAGCCGGGGGCCGACTTCTTTGTAAAAGAGTACATAGATCAGCTGCGGGCGCAATCCTCTGATATCGACACCGTGCTGCTGGCCTGTACCCATTATCCCCTCATGCGGGAGAAGATAGCCCGGCATCTGCCCGGGGGCAGCCGGCTGATCGTACAGGGCGAGATCGTAGCGGAGAGTCTGGCTGACTATTTGCTGCGTCATCCGGAGATAGAAAGCCGTTGCAGCAAGAATGGTCACCTGCAATTCTTTACAACGGACAGTACCGAGGATTTCGACGCCCACGCCAGTATATTTTATGGAAAGCCCTTACAATCGGAGCATATAGTATTACCCTGAGCCGCTCACAGCGGTTCGATCAAACAGAGAAGATATGAGAATGAGGTTTTTTCCAGTCATTGCGGCTCTTTTCCTGCTGACCGTCACATCCTGCCGGAAGGAGACGAGCATTGAAGGGCCTGGCTTTGGCGCCGGCACTTTTATGGCGACCATCGATGGCTCTCAGTGGATAGCGGCGGATACGCTGAGAAGCGTCACTATCGTGGGTGGTCTCATCAATCTTACGGGTATCAGCGCCGACAACCGGCAGCTCAGCATTACCCTCAACGATACCGTACCCGGAACCTATAAGCTGGACCAGGAAGCTACCTCTGTCGCCTTCTACGGGAGTATCGACTCTGCCAATTCCTTTGCTTATTCTACCAATCAGGGCGCGGACAGCACCCAGGCGGGGGGTACGGTGACCGTTATCAGCATCGACGTCCTCCATCAGACCATCACCGGGACCTTTTCCTTTACCGTCTTCCGGAACCTGGATGGCAAACAGAAGACCATTACGGATGGGATATTTTATCAATTACCGTATACGGGCTCCTTACCGCCTTCCAGTTCAAGCGATACCATGACGGCTGACATAGACGGCCAGCATTGGGCGGCCAAGAGCATTATTAGCTCCACGCTCTCCAATGTATTGGTCCTCAATGGGTCATTCCTAAATGGCACCCAGTCGGTGAGTCTGCTTATGCCTCAGAACGTGGCTGCCGGCGGTCCCTATGCGCTGGATTACACCGGATTCACTTACTATGGGTTCTACAGTCCGCAGATATCGGGAGGGTTTGCCTCTACCACCGGGCATCTGACAATCCTTCAAAACGACCTCACTAACAAGCGGATCCGGGGGAATTTCGACTTCAAGGCGGCTGATCCGACGGGGCAGAGCACGGAAACCCATCAGCTGACAAATGGATTTTTTTCGGTGGGGTATCAGTAAATTCCGGGTTTTTTCATACCTTTGCCTCCCTTTCACCGACCACGGGTTTATTCACGTCGAAAGGTTTTAGGGAATTTGTCCTTTCGACGTGAAAGATCTAACGTCTGTGGGGCCGGGGCCCGGGATGACCTGTGGTCTTGAATTGAAAAAAATTAGTGATTCGGGTGATAAGCCCACAAAAATTATTCAATGAAGCGTACATTTCAACCTCATAGACGTCGCCGCAAGACCGTTCATGG
>DASZWE010000050.1:0-3403 GCA_035546735.1 Puia sp. | reverse complement strand
GTTGGAACCGACGAAGGATACGAGCGAAGCTCTCGTGTCGAAGCAGCTCCGACGAAGGCCTCAGACACAACCGAGCCCGGCGAAGGTTGCGACCGAGTAGGAGCTTTCGAAGTACCCGAGGAACGAAGGGTACGAACAAGGAGGAGTGAGGGCCCGGAACTGCGACGAAGGTCCTCCGACGAAGGCCTCAAACATTAGCGGGTTGCGGGAATTGGGCTATTTTTTGACCAAGGCCAATTGCCGCACAATCATCCTTTTGACCATTGCTGTTTTACCGTTCCTTTCAGGCTGCGGCGGCGGCAGCAAGAATGCTCCTGAGGCGACCCTTGCCGTTACTACCACTCCTGCTATCAATACCACGCAAGCCCCGGCGGTGGGGCCGTTCACGCTGAATGTCACCATTACATCCGCGATGCCGGCCAAGGGGGTTACCATTGCCGTGACGGCGGCGCCGGATGGCACTACCAATAATTTTTTCACCACATCGAAAAGCACGACCACGGCCTCCAATGATTTCAATATTACGGGGACCCCGGTGGGCGTTGTCAGCGTGGTAAAGATCACTGTTACATCCAATTCAACTTCTACCAACACCTGGTCGGGCAGTTATCGCTATTCCGCGAAGTAGACGGGGTTTCTTCACCGGCGGCGCTCACTAATTCCTAACGTCCAGGGCGTCCCTCAATCCATTGCCAAGGAGATTGAATGCCAGCACCAGCAGCATGATGGCCAGGCCTGGCGCCAGGGCGAGCATGGGGTTATGGGTAATAATGAAGTTATAGTTTTCCTTGATCATCAATCCCCAGCTGGGCATGGGGGGTTGAACGCCTACGCCTAAAAAGCTCAGGCCTGCCTCGATGACGATGGCCGAAGCGAAATTGGAGGCGCATACCACCCATACGGGTCCCATGACATTGGGCAGGATATGACGGAAGAGGATACGGGTATGGGAGTAGCCAAGTGCGCGGGCGGCCTCCACGAATTCCCGTTCCCTCACTGCCAGCACCTGGCCGCGGATGATCCTGGCCACGTTAACCCATAATGTGAGGCCGATGGCCACGAACACCTGCCAGAAGCCTTTGCCCAGCATCAGCGTGATGGCGAAGACGAGCAATAAGGTGGGGATGCTCCAGATGACATTGATCAGCCAGAGGATGATCTCATCCACCCGGCCCCTGAAATAGCCTGCGAGCGCGCCCAGGAGAACGCCGATGGTAAGGGAGATGATCACGGTGACCAGTCCCACCGCCAGGCTTACTCTGACACCTACCAGGAGTCTGCTCAGGATGTCTCTGCCGTATTTATCGGTGCCGAGCAGGAAGGTGCGGGTGACTATAACTTTTTGCGGGGGGGCTGAAAGCATGCGCAATGGGTAGGACTGTCTTTCGCTGATGCCTTCATCGATGAATTTCTGTATGATGAGGCTGTCTCCCTGTTGCCGGTAACTATCGATGGGGATATAATTATACTCGTCCTCCCTGCCGGACAGCAGGCGTTGTAAAAAAGAGGGGTGCAGGGTCGTTCTTTCCTTTTTCAGGAGCAGGAACTGCTGATGAAAGCCCGGCCGGCGTCCTCCTACCTCGACGATCATGCGATTGGCGTTGGGGGTGCTGTCAGGGGCTATAAAATAGCATGTCAGGGCTACAAAAAGGGCTGTGCCGATGACGATGAGTCCGAATAATGCGCCTGTATTGCGTACCAGGCGGCGTCCGATATTTTGATGAGCGCTCATTTAGTAACTTTTAGGAGCCGCCAACGGCGGCTCGTCCGATGGACCGACATTAGCGGTTTGCGGGAATTGGGCTATTTTTCGATACTGTCCAATTTCCGCACATTTCTGCCTTTCCATTTGTAGGTCCCGAACTGTCCGAGCCATCCAATGATAACCGTATAGGCTATGTGAAAAGGCTGCAGGCATGGAAAATAGACCATTAGGCGCTGTTGTCCAAAAAAGCCGGCCACCATTCTTACAAAGGGGTATTCTACGGCCGTCTTGGCCAGGATCAGTATCAGGGCTGTAAGGAGATACCATCTGTTCCAGCAGGAGGCCAGGAGCAGCACGGGGAAGAGCAGGTTGACTATGTACACCAATAGCAGGACCCAGAAGATCCGTTTGTCGTCATAGGTGCTGGCTTTGCTGGCCCAGCGGATGCGCTGGTTGACGAATCCTTTCCAGTTGTGTTCGGCCAGCGTGGATACGATGGTCCGGCGGCTTTTTAGAAAAAATACTTTGTCGGGATATTTCTTATAGATCTTATGCATCAGCAGCATATCGTCGCCGGAGGGTATATTGTCGATGCCCCGGAAACCCTCCACCTCTTCGAAGGCTTTTTTTTCGTAGGCCAGGTTGGCGCCATTGCACATGGAGTGGACTTTCCGGGATACGGAAGCTCCCGTGATACCTTGCAGGGTGATAAAGTCGAGGGTCTGCAAGAGAAATAAAAGGGAGTGCCGGCGGGCCGGGGTGGAGGACCCTGGTGCGGACGCGCTGATCCGGACGGGCGCAGCGATGAATTTAGCGTTTGTGGAGGCATAAAAGGCGGCGATGGTGTGCAGCCAGTCCGGTTGGAACCAGCAATCCGCATCTGTCGTGACGATGAGGTCGCCGCGTGCGGCATCGATGCCTGATGCGATGGCAAACTTTTTTGAAGAGCCGTTGCCGGCGAGCCTGAGACAGGTGAGGCGAAAGGGGGATGTGGCGGCCCTTTCTTCCACCCGTGCGGCTGTGTTGTCGGTGGAGTGATCGTCGATGACGATGACCTCGTACAGCGTTTTGGGATAGGATTGGCGGTCGAGTGACGTCAGACAGGAAAGGATATTTTTTTCTTCATTGCGGGCGGGGACGAGGACCGTGACAGGGACCTGCGGGGCTGGTGTGCTGACGGACGGCGACCAGTCGGGTATTGTTTTCCAGGCTGCTGTATAGTATATGATCAATGCCCCGTAAAGGAGGATGAGCAGCACGCATATGAATGTAAGCACCAGCATCAGCGGTAAATATAATGTGCAGGAATTGGTCTTCAATAAAAAATAGCCCAATTCCCGCCATTCGCTAATGATTGTCCTTCGGACGGACGAGCCGTCTGGTGCTAAAGTCTGTCCTCCGGACGGACAGCCTGATGTCTGTCCCGGTGAAGCAGCGCTTGTATATGATCTTTTTTCAGGAGCTGGTGACCGGCGGGGATCACCGTCAGCTCGCACCAGGGTTCTATTCCTTTACGAAAAGACTCGCCTCTTTCTACACGGATGATCCGATCGAACTTGCCATACAGGAGCTGCACGGGCAGCCGGCGGCTGCGTATGATGTCTTTGATCACGGCGAGCCGGGGTTTGAAAATACGAAGGGCTGTCCAGCGGATATACAGCGCTGACCTGATCTCTTTGTTGTCGACATAATTGGCTA
>DASZWE010000049.1:0-8798 GCA_035546735.1 Puia sp. | reverse complement strand
CGTTGATATATACGTGGTAGGCGTGGAGTAAGGAAGATCAAGCCCGACTGGCTGATCTTCGGGGACGTTGTGTAGAGATAGTTATAATGGGCTCACCCAATTCTGCTTCCAGCCTGGCCAAGGTTTTGAGCGTAAGATTATGATTTCCTTTCAGCCATTTATTGATCTCTGAAGGTTTTTTATTCATTTTTTCCGCCAGGTCTTTTTGGGTATAGCCTTTTGCCTGGAGAATCTGATTGATTCTCAATACTATATCCGTATATTGACGGACAAAGATCCGAACTTCTTCGGGAGTTTCTTCCTGTATTCGCTGTGCTACTTTGCTTCGCATAATAGAATATTTATAGAACTATTTCATTACTGCCGCTGGCAGAGAGAATTTTTCTTTTTTTATGATCGACAATAATTTCTTTGTCTCGCAACGCTTCTTCTATCCTTCTGGCAAACTGACACGCCTCGATCCACTTTAAATTTATATCCCTGCTTCCCTGGTTGGTCTGAGATGATTTAGCTCCTCCATTAAACAGAATTACAAGACAGGGTGATGATTTACTCTTAAAGCATAAAGCCGCAATGGAAAATTTGGGTATAGGAATACGATACCCCCGACATTTACTCTTCCTTTATTGGGTAATCCCACGACCTCATTTTCAAATCTGTTAAACAGCTGATCGATGGCGCCATGATCGTCACCAATACTGTCCAAAACAAAGCTCAGTAACTGCTGAATAGGCTTTTTAAACTCGGCTATGGCATCATATTTATTAAAGAACTTATCAGTCTCATTCTGGCGGGCGTCTTCCCAGCGGACGGTATAAAAGGTACACTTTTTAGCCTCGTCATCCCATATTTCCAATGTAAAGTTATTCACTTATAAGTTAATTTACAAGTGCAAAGCTACCCAATGTGATGGCCCTATAAAATCTTCTTTGTGTCCCTTTAAACGACTCGTATCATAACCGGACACCGGACATATCAGGACCGTACACTGGTCGGAGGGCTCTAAAAATTAAACTATTGATTATCAGTAAGTAAAGAAAATTGGCATTGTGCTGGAATACTATCTGGCATACCCGGGGACGCCCGGGAGCAAACAAAAACCAATAAAAGCATTAAAAAAATAATTTTATGAGCACGAAGTACCACGAACTCCTTTCAAAATCAATTATGAACGTGAGTAAACAGACAACCAACCTCCGCACAACGATCCTGCAGGTAGCTAAGAAAGCCGCCGTCACCATGGCCTTTTTACTTACCCTTAGCGCAAGTTTCGCCTTCTCCGGCACCAATGGCGCCAACGATATCAACAGCGAGATCAGAACCTCCTTTAAAAAGGACTTCCGGAATGCCCAGCTTCTTTCCACTGAGTCACACAAAGCTTTTACGAAGCTGACCTTTAAAATGGACGGTCTTATCATGTCGGCCTTTTATTCAGGAGATGGGGAATTGCTGGCCGTAACCCGCAACATCCTGTCGACCCAGCTGCCCATCAACCTGATGATGAGCCTGAGAAATGACTATAACAGCTACTGGATCACGGAGTTGTTCGAATTCACAGGGGATAACGACAGCTGTTATTATGTCTCTCTGGAGAATGCTGACAGCAAGGTGACCCTGCGCAGCAATGGCGACCAGTGGGAGGTATATAGCTCGGTGAAGAAATAGCCCATTGTTAACCTATGATCAGTTTTGACCAGGCCCCGCCATTCGGCGGGGCTTTTGTTTGGCGTCCTCCGCTGTTGGAAAAGTAAGCTCGGACGCCAAACGCGCTAATGATGGACCTTCGGTCAACGGACCTGTGGTCCGTTTTTGTTTGGCGTACTTCGTTGTATGGAAATGCCTGAATTTAGTATCTTACGCCAGTATGCACGTTCTGGACACGTTGGGGTTGGCTTTTCGCACGGTGAAGAGCAATAAGCTGCGCACGGGGATCACTGTGGCCATTATTGCCTTTGGGATCATGGCCCTGGTGGGCATTAATACTGCCATTGACGCCATGAAACAGAAATTTATGGAAAGCTTTTCAGCCATGGGAGCCAATGGCTTTACCATCCATTACCGGGAATGGCAGATGGGGTTCAGGCGCAACGATGTGGAAAAAAGGAAGAAGGGGGACAAGATCCTGAAGAAGTCCAACACGGGTAAACCTATTACAAGATACCAGGCGGAGACCTTTAAAGAGCGATTTGCCTATCCTGCCAAGGTGGCTATTACCTTGTTCGGAGTGGGGGATGGGGTCGTTTCGGCAGGCAGCAAAAAAACCAATCCCAATGTAAGGGTCTATGGGGGAGATGATAATTGGGTCGACCTGAACGGCTATAATATTGCCGCCGGAAGGAACCTGAATGACCTGGATGTGCAGACCGGGCGTAATGTTTGCATTATTGGCAATGACGTGGCACAGAAGTTCTTTGGGAGCGACCCTTCGCGGTGCGTGGATCAGATGATCCGGGTCAACGGCCTTCCTTTCAGGGTTATTGGGGTATTGGACCCCAAGGGTTCGACCCTGGGCATGAGTTGGGACAATATGATCCTTACCTCTTATAATAATGTACGGAGGTTCTTCAACTCCAATCAAAATGCGTCTTTCAGCATACTGGTGAAGGTCGGTGATGTGCGGACCATTGACGGGGCCATCGACCAGGCGGAGGGCATTATGCGTCCTGTCCGGCAGTTGGATGTGACGGAAGAGAACAATTTCTATATCGACAAGAGCGACAGCGGGGTAGCGATGCTGATGCGCAACCTGAGCTTTATTACCATCAGCGCCCTGCTCATCGGTGTGATCACGCTGGTGGGGGCGGCTGTAGGGCTTATGAATATCATGCTGGTGTCCGTGACGGAGCGTACCAAGGAAATAGGGCTGATAAAGGCCATCGGGGGCAGGCAACGCAATGTGCGTCAGCAGTTCCTTTTCGAGAGCGTGCTGATCAGCCTGATCGGAGCGGCTTTTGGAGTTGTGCTGGGAGTTATTGTTGGTAACTCTTTTTCGCTTATTTTACACACTGGATTCGTGGTCCCCTGGTTGTGGTTGGCAGGGGGCATTATCCTATGTTTTATCGTGGGACTGCTTGCCGGCCTTTATCCATCCTTAAAAGCGTCCCGTCTCAACCCTATCGAAGCGTTGAGATACGAGTAGGAAGAATACTGCTCAATTTTCCAATCCGTAAGATCTGAATGACGAACTACGCATCCCGACCCATGTATGCAGGAGAAAGGACGAGGGGGCGCAAAACTTGTCGGGACGGGCTATTGGGGCATCCTATAACTTACTGAATATTTAGAATTTGTCAGTTGTTAAAAAATCTTATCTTGTGAGGCCTATAAAAAATTTTAGTGATCCAATTCGTCTATTGAAAAGCTTTTTTCCTTAGAATTGTACAATCATTTTCTATTACATACTACAATTTTTTTAAAAAACACTAAAAACAAACGATCATGGCTGAAACAAAACCGACTGCAGCGCCAGCAGCTAAGAGTTCTACATCTGTACAACCGAAGAGAAAGGGCAATTCCATCTCCTGGGTCGCACCGACGGTGTGTATTATTGCCGGTTATTGCATTTGGAGGTTTATCATCGGAAGTCCCGACAATTTTACGCAACCTGATCCCACCGGCGGTTTCTGGCCTCACCATAAAGGTCCGAAGAGCGGTTTTTCCCGTATGTACGAAGGTGGTATCATCGTGCCGATCCTGATCGCGGCTTTTTTGACGGTGTTGACCTTCGTTATCGAGCGTTTCCTGACTATCTCCAAGGCTACCGGAAATGGCAACATTGCTGAGTTCATCCGCAAAGTACAATATCATCTCGCCAACAAGAATGTAGATTCTGCTATCGCTGAGTGCGATCGTCAAAAAGGCAGTGTTGGTAATGTTATGAAGGCTGGTCTTCGCAAATACAAGGAAATGATCACCAATGCAGAACTGGATACCGAACAAAAAGTGCTGGCCATCCAAAAGGAAGTGGAAGAAGCTACTGCGCTGGAACTGCCCATGCTGGAAAAGAACCTGGTATTCCTTTCTACCATCGCCTCTGTGGCTACCCTGATGGGTCTGCTCGGTACGGTTATCGGTATGATCAGCGCCTTTGCCGCTCTTGGTGATGCGGGTGGCGGTGAAGCGGCTCAGCAGCTGTCTGTAGGTATCTCCGAGGCCCTTTATAACACGGCATTGGGTATCGGTACTTCCGCTGTCTCCATTATCATGTACAACATTTTCACTACGAAGATCGACGGTATCACTTATGGTATCGATGAGAGCGGTTTTACGCTGACTCAAAGCTTCGCATCCCTCTACAAATAAGAGGGCGCCGGGTTTTGCCGGATGCGGTCATTCAGGCTTCCTGTTCAGTCGGGTGGGAGCATTGAAGAGCCGAGGTCGGGCAGCCAGGTGAGATCCGAACCGGAAAGGGCGGGTTATCCGCCGCGGGGGGCAGACCCTCAGATTTTTGCGGATTTTAGCAAAAAGTCTATGGAATTCCGGTAAAAATGGATCTTAGAGATGAGTGAATTAATTAGTTGTAAGGGATAAAAAAATTTAAAATGCCTAGAGCCAAAATACCGCGTAAAAGCACCACCATCGACATGACGGCGATGTGTGATGTGGCTTTTCTTCTGCTGTCGTTCTTTATATTGGCGACAAAGTTCAAACCACCTGAAGCGTTGAGCGTGACGACTCCCAGTTCCGTTTCGTCCAAGGTAGCTCCTGAAAAGAACGTGGTGATGATCACCATGGATAAAGAAGGGAAAGTATACTTCAGCGTGTCCGATGCAAACAAAAGCGAAAAGAAGGAGATCATCGATGAGATCAATACGTCCAAGAACCTGGGTCTGACGGATGCGGAGAAGAAGAATTTCTCCAATAATCCTACGGCTTATATCGGCGTGGGTTTTTCTCAGCTGAAATCCTATTTGGATAAGACACCGGATCAATTGAAAGGCATAAACTTACCGGGCATACCCTGCCAGGACAGCACGAATAACGAGCTCACCGATTGGGTAAGGGCTGCCGTTGGCGCCTTCCAGGGCGGGCATATGAACCTGCTGGTGAAAGGGGATGATGCTGCGAAGTATCCGTCTTTCCAGGGCGTGATCATTGCATTCAAAAAGAATGACCAGCTGAAATTCCAGCTGGTGACCAATCCTGTGGCAGCACCGATAGGGTCGGAACTGGAAAAGATTCAGAAAGCCGCTGGTAACAAGGCGGCCGATTAGTCCTTTCGGAGCCGGCTGCGGTGCCGGTGTGGGACTGACGAACAGGGCCGGTCAAAGGCTGGTGAGGGACCGACAAATCCAGGCCGGTGGAGCCGGCAACGGTCCGACAAATATTTAGTAACTTTAAAAAAATCTGTGTTATGGCAGAAATGGATACCTCAGGCGGGGGTGGTCATAAAAAAGGACCAGGCGTAAAAAAGAGCAAGAAGCTCTCAACCCGTGTAGACTTGACTCCGATGGTGGACCTGGGATTTCTCCTGATCACGTTCTTCATCTTTACCACAACCATGAGCCAGCCGACGGCCATGAAGCTCAACCTGCCGAAGGATACGCAAAAACCCGAAGAGCAGAACAAGCTGAAAGAGTCTGCTGCCCTGACGGTAATGCCTTCCAAGGATAATATGGTGTATTATTATGAAGGTCTGGACCCATCCAAGATACAGACTTCGACTTTCAAGAAGAATGCTATCCGGGACATAATTTTGGACAAGAAAAGAAGGACCGATCCCAAGGACTTCATGGTCATCATCAAGCCTACGAAGGACGCCACCTATAAGAATACGGTGGATATCCTGGATGAGATGAAGATCGACGACGTCAAGCGCTATGCCCTGGTAGATATCACCCCGGACGAGTATAAGTTCGTGACGGCTACCGAGCAGGCTAATGGAATTAAATAATTGGGGGAGATCCATATGGATTTTTTCCCGATCGGAATCTAATCAACGGGGCAAGGGCCCCCAAATAAACCATTTACAATGGAAGTCAATAAAATACTTAACGCCGACGTCCTCGACATTATCTTCGAGGGTAGGAACAAGGAGTACGGCGCGTATGACTTGCGCAAGACCTACAACAAGCGTCTGATCAAAGCTTTGATCGGGATGGCTGCTTTCCTGGTATTGCTCTTCATTGGCTATTTCATATCCAATCTGGATACGGGTACCAAGAAGCAGGTGGTACAGGTACAGGACGTAGATCTGGCTCAGGTCGAGCAGGAAAAGAAAAATGAACCACCCCCTCCTCCTCCTCCCAAGGTGGAGCCTCCCAAGGTGGAAATTGCCAAATTCACGCCTCCTAAGATCGTGAAAGACAATGAAGTAAAAGAGGACGAAAAACCCCCGGAACAAGAGAAGCTGGAGGATACCAAGATCGGTACTGTAAACCAGGAAGGTATTAAGGATGAAGGGATTACAGCTCCCCCCGTCTCCGATGCCGGCAAGGGTGTGGTAGAAGCCCCCAAAAAGGATGAAGAGGATTATGATAAGACCTTTACAAAGGTGGAGATCGAGTCCGAATATCCTGGTGGTCCTGCCGCCTGGCTGCGCTACCTGAACAAGAACTTCCGCTATCCTGATGAAGCGGTGAACAATGAAATTCAAGGTACTGTAGTGGTACAGTTCATCGTGGACAAGGAAGGTAACGTGAGTGATGTACAGGCTATCAGCGGCCCTACGGAAGGCGGTCTTCGGGAAGAAGCCATCCGGGTGATCAAGAAGAGTGGTAAATGGACGCCTGCGGTTCAGAACGGCAGACAGGTAAAGTCCTACAAGAAACAGCCCATCGTATTCAAGCTTGAGTCTCAATAGGTAAGTGTGCTGGATAAAAATTTAGATCCCCTCCTGATGGAGGGGATTTTGTTTTATGGGCCTGGCCGTAGCCGCGTCTCGCGGGCTGGGGGCGGTCCTGTTAGGGCTGGCAACGAGGGCCGGAACAGGCTGGGGGGATAGACGGGTATGCATTCTTGTGGTGAATCCCTTTATAGGACAGATGCATTTGGCAGGCCAGGCCGGTTGCGGCCGACGGGTTCGGGGGCTGGCTGAGGGATGGACTGTTGGGACCGGTCGATTTGTGTGGGATGGAGGCTTTTGCCGGACCGGGGCCGGTCCTGGCTGGCTCCAGGGCGAGATGGATCGGGGGATGGATACATTTGCCGGTCTGTGAAGGCGCTACGGGGCTGGGACCGACTTTTTCTTCAACACGGGATATAGAATATAGCCTATTAAAATGCCACTGATAAGCCCCCCAATATGGGCCGAATTGTCAATGGCCCCAAAGGTGCCGATTGTCAGACCGATGGCCAGGTTATACAATACAAACAGGCCAATGCTTCTCAATAAGGGCGTTCTTTTCTCCTTATGGATCAGATTAGTGGTCAGCATGGCAAGGAATACGCCATACATACCGAAAATGGCTCCTGAAGCACCTACGCTGAGCACCATATCATGCCAGTACAGGCTCGTTGCACTGGCCACCACCCCGGTAAGCAGGTAAGCGATCGTAAACAGCCAGCGTCCCAGATAGGGCTCCAGTAACAGCCCGATGAAAAAGAAGGCATACATATTCATCGCCAGATGGAGGATGCCGGCATGCAGAAAGGTGGAAGTGAGCAATCTCCACCACTGGCCCTCACCCAGCGTAAATGGCGTATAGTCGGCGCCCCACAGGATGAGACTGAGGCTGTCCGGTTCAATGGCGCTCACGCCTGACAGGACCATGATCACAAAGACCAGGATGTTCAGATCCATGATCAGCGGGGTGATAAAGTAGTTCTTACGAGGGATAAAATATCCGGCAATCCCGTGTCCTTTTCCAGATGAGACAGGCGAAGCCGCACTCAGCACATCCTGTTCCGGAGGAGCCATGTGTTCCAGATTCCGTGCATACAGGCTGGTCAGCTGTTGAGGTGTGTAAACAGTACGCGCATCCTCCAGGCTGGCGGCAAAATCGTGTATTGTCACGCCTTTTCGTTTATCGCCGCGGCCAGGGAATTCCGGCCTGGTCTGCGATGAAGGATCAGGCATTTTGACACCGGTGGGTTGGCTTTTAACATGGGCGATACCGTTGCTGATATGCAAGACGACTTTGTCCCGGGACACAAAAGGCTCTTCACTGGTCTTGGCTATAAGACCGCTGGCATTGAAAAAATAAATACCCCAGCCCAGCTTTATAGCGATGTCCGCGGCGAGTATAACAAATTGTTCGGGTTTAAGATCTTTCAGGGGTATGTCTATCGACTGACGGGAATGGAAGCCCAAGGCCATGGATCGTGAAATTTCGGGAAAAGTAGTGAAATAAATCCGTTCAACCGGTGATTTGTCCACTCCGGCAAGAAAGTCAATGACGGCATGTCATTGCAATAGCGTCCTTGCCGGCGGGCTGGGTTGGATTTTGGGGATTGACCAGAGCCATTGGATCAGACCGCACGGGGGATGGCGACAGCTTATTGCCTTTACTGGCATTTGCCATGGCCTCCATAGGCATGTTTGCGGCATTGATCGCCGCCGCCACCAAACGGCTAATATTACCGACTTATCTGGATAATCTCAAGGACTTGTCCGATGCCAGGATCGAGTCTATCAAAACCCATTCTGCGCTATGGGGCAGCTATTAACCATGCCTTTGACTATATCTATACTTTCGCTTTTTGTGGAGCCATTACATGCTGGTGTATCAGCATTCTTTTTATCCGCTGCCTGCCCAAATGGCTCGCATGGACAGGTATTATCCTATCCTTCGTCATCCTGATTGTATTTGCGTTTGGCATTGCCCGGCAGGACCTGTCCGGCTTAAGATGGTTTATGA
>DASZWE010000048.1:0-8285 GCA_035546735.1 Puia sp. | reverse complement strand
TACGGCTCCGACGGTGACCACTGCCCCAATCGCTGAGACCCCGAAACAGGATAGCAAGGTCATCGAGGAGTCCTTCTCAAAAAGAAAGGAAGTCGTGACAAAGATCCTGGACGTGGAGTCCGACTCCATACGCCTCAGCTTCTATGACAATGGAGAAATAGACGGGGACAGCATTTCCATATTCGTCAACAACGAGGTCGTCCTCACCCACCAGGGACTGGCAGCCAAAGCCCTGACCATGTATCTCCACCTGGACAGCTCCAGGGAAGTGAATGAGATCGGCATGTTCGCGGAAAACCTTGGAAAATACCCGCCCAATACGGCCCTCATGGTGATCACGGACGGCAAGAACAGATACGAAGTATTCATGAGCAGCAGCCTGACAGAAAATGCCACTATTCAGATACGACGTAAAAAAAGCCCCTAGTTTATAAGTCCAGCTCCGTCTGCGGAGACTCTTTCGCCTCTTCCTTGTGCCCCCACTCCACCTCCACACTCTTGCTGAAGTCGAAGAGCTTTGTGCCCACCGTCTTCCAGCCCGTCACCTCCACAAAATCGGCGATCTTGATCTTCTGGGTCTTTGCCTGCGCACCACGTCCCGACTTGATCAGGGCAATGGGTTGAGGATGCAGGGTGACAGCTTCCAGCCGATTGCCCTCCCCTTCTTTGATAAAAAGGAACTTATTACGTAGGGTCGTAGTCTCGATCTTAAACCGCTTGACATTGTACTGCAGCTTTTCATTGTCCAGGTAGATGGCCGTAATGACCCGCTCGGGATCGAACTTGCGGATCTCCACTATCTTCTCCGCATCGAAGCGCTGCGTAAGCTCCGTATCCGTGATCTCATAATTGCCGTCGGAATAAATGACCAGCAGCTTTTCATCATTGTCGAAGCTGCCGAGATATTCGCCTTTCTCCTCCGTATTCAGCCGGCCAAAAGTTGCATCGAACCATAGTTTGCGACCGCTGAGCGTAGACTTGCCCGCCTCCTTGAATTTTACGTTCCGGATAGGATACTTCGTCACCTGGTTCCCCAGACTGCTGCGGTTCTTCACCTCCAGGGTCTCGAAATAAAAATCGAATTCCTTGATACGGGCCGAACTGTTGGGACTAAGGACGATCTTGACTACTTCCGCCTCGCCATTCGGGTTCGCGGTGAAATAATGCACCCGGCTCTTGGGATCTTCCTTGGCCAGATCATACTCCCTGTCACGGGTGACGCCCGTCACATTAAACCGCTTGGCATAGCTGATGCCCGTCTTGCCATCCACATAGATCATATTGTAGGTGGTCCGTTCGTCATTCTTCCGAAAGACGCCCACATAGATGATGTCCTTCCCGATAAATGCCTTGTCTGCCACCTTTACCACCTTCATCTTGCCGCCCTTTGTAAAGGCAATGATATCGTCCAGGTCCGAACAGTCCGCTACGAATTCGTCCTTCTTCAGTCCCGTACCGATAAATCCATCCGACCTGTTCACATACAGCTTCACATTGGCAATGGCCACCTGCTGCGCCTGGATCGCCTCGAACAGCTTGATCTCCGTCTTGCGCTCACGGCCCTTCCCATATTTCTTTAACAGGTTCTCATAGTAGGCCACCGCATAGTCCACCAGGTTGTTCAGGTCGTGCTTCACCTGCCTGATCTCGGCTTCCAACCCTTTGATCTGCGCATTCAGCTCATCGATGTCCAGGCGATAGATCCTACGGACAGGCTTTTCCGTCAGCTTTATGATATCCTCCCTGGTAATATCCCTTTTCAGCTGCTTGCGGAAGGGCTCGAAAGCCTTGGCGATGGCGACCAAAACCTTCTCCCAGGTCTCGTGCTTTTTCTCCAGCTCCTTGTATATCTTCTCTTCGAAGAATATCTTTTCCAGCGAAGTGTAATGCCATTTTTCCTGAAGCTCGGCCAGCTTTATTTCCAATTCCCGCTTCAAAAGGCCCTTGGTATGATCCACGGAGCTGGTCAGCAGCTCGCGTACGCCCAGGAACCGGGGTTTATCATCGGAAATGACACAGGCGTTGGGAGAAATGCTCACCTCGCAATCGGTAAAAGCATAAAGGGCGTCGATGGTAATATCCGGAGAGATGCCTGGCGCCAGGTCTATCTGGATCTCCACCTCCGCCGCCGTGTTGTCCGTCACTTTCCTGATCTTGATCTTACCCTGGTCATTGGCTTTGATGATGGAATCGATCAGCTGCGAGGTAGTAACGCCATAGGGCACATCCTTTATCAGCAGCGTCTTCTTATCCAGCTCCTCGATATGGGTACGCACCCGGACCTTCCCTCCTCTTTTGCCGTCGTTATAATTGGTGATGTCGATCATTCCCGCCGTCAGGAAGTCGGGATACAATTCGAATTTTTTATTCTTCAGGTGTTTGATGGCAGCCTCACAAAGCTCGATGAAGTTATGAGGCAGTATCTTGGTGGCGAGCCCTACGGCAATCCCTTCCGCCCCATGAGCCAGCAGCAGGGGGAATTTCATGGGTAACGTCACGGGTTCGTTCTTCCGTCCATCATAGCTCAGCTGCCATTCCGTGGTTTTGGCATTGAAAGCCACTTCCAGCGCGAATTTGCTGAGACGCGCTTCTATATACCGGCTGGCGGCCGCTTCATCCCCTGTACGAACATCCCCCCAGTTGCCCTGCGTCTCGATCAGCAGGTCCTTCTGTCCCATGTTGACCAGCGCCTCGCCAATACTTGCATCCCCGTGAGGATGATATTGCATGCTCTGACCAATGATATTGGCCACCTTGTTGAACCTGCCGTCATCCATCTCTTTCATGGCATGCAGGATTCGACGCTGTACTGGCTTGAGCCCGTCCTCTATGGCAGGCACCGCCCTCTCCAGTATCACATACGAGGCATAGTCAAGGAACCAGTTCTTGTATTGCCCTGTGACGCCGGATCCGCTCTCGTGAAAATCTTCGGGTATTTTGCTCTTGGCCATATAAATGCTATACTATGCTTTTTGTCTTATTGTTATTGCCTATCTTCCCTAAATGCGTGTCCTGAAAGCCGCTGAAATATTTCAGCCCATATCCCATCCCCCTGTCCATCGATGAATGCCCGAAAAGGATGAGACCCGCAAATTCCAGGTATTCGTTGACTGTATAAAGGCCGATGAAGTACAGGGCAATGGCAACTCCCTTATGATGCACTATGTTATAGCAGATGGCCCCCACTTTATTGCCTGCCAGATATCCCAGCATGCTGAGGTCCGGCGCCAATATCCATACCAGCCACCACCACCACGCAAAATGCAGCTGACTGAAGAGGCAGATGCTCAACAGGAACATAGCCGCCTCTTCCCATTTGATAAGACCTTTCATCTTTGCTTATTGAGGAGCTGATTCCGTCATGGGAACAGCAGCCTTCTTTATCTCGAAATCCTTCATGCCTTTGATCTCTCCCTGCGCCTCTACCTCTCCGGCAGCGATCAGCTGCTTCAATCTCCAGAGCAAATAGGCATCTCCGGTAGTCTGTTTGGCCTTGCTGAGAAATTGATGGATCAGCTTTCCGGCCTTTATCCAGTCCCCCGTGATGAACTTCTTCAGCTCCTCGTCGTAATGGTCGTACCCATGCTGCGCCAGCTTCTTCCCCCCTTCCAGTATCCGCACGCCCTTGTCCTCATTGCATATCTTATTCCATTCATCAGGGTCGATCTCGAACTCACTCAGGGTAATGGGTCTCGCCAGCTTCCGCGCCTTCAGGAACTCACGGGGAGGTATCTCCGACAGGTTCACCGGATAAAAAATATTTCCCTTCTCGTTGATAAAAGGCAGGTTGTTCAGATACAATATAAATATCCTGCCCTGATAATCCTTTAGCTGGCTCATCAGCCAATAGTAGCTGCTGACATCATGCTTGTTTTGCGCAGCCCATATCCAGACTATCTCCAAAGGGTCCTGATCCAGCTTCTCCTTCAAGGCTGCAACGGTCGCTACATCGTCCTTTACATCCCCGCTGTCCACTCTCCCGTCATAATCCCCACCCGCCAGTACGCCACGCCACCACTCTCTCCGGGCTTCCCGGCCCTCCGGCGTGTAAATATCCTTTAACGGTCCCACCGCAAAATCATCCTCTATCCGGATGACCTCTCCCAGCAGGGAGGGCTCCAGTTCGAAAGACTTCTGCAAAACGTCTACATCGGGACGTTGAAAAACAATGTGGATCATACTTTTTCCTCCACCAGGTCCAGCTCGACCTTCAGATTATTAATGATAAATTCCTGTCTTTCCTGGGTGTTCTTACCCATATAGTACTCTAAAATATGCTGTATATGTGTCTCCGGCATGATCATCACGGGCTGCACCCGCATGTCCGGTCCGATGAAGCGGGCAAACTCTTCCGGCGAGATCTCTCCCAGCCCTTTAAACCGCGTGATCTCCGGCTTGCTTCCCAGCTTTTTCATTGCCGCCTGCTTCTCGGCTTCATCATAACAATAAATGGTCTCTTGCTTGTTCCGCACCCTGAACAAAGGCGTTTCCAATATGAACACGTGCCCGTTCTTCACCAGGTCGGGGAAGAACTGCAGGAAGAAGGTCATCAGCAGCAGCCGGATATGCATGCCATCCACATCCGCATCCGTAGCAATGATTATCTTATTATAACGCAGTCCCTCGATCCCGTCTTCCACGTTCAGGGCATGCTGCAAAAGATTGAACTCTTCATTCTCGTATACTACCTTCTTCGTCAATCCGTAACAGTTCAACGGCTTGCCCCGGAGGCTGAATACCGCCTGCCTTTCCACATCTCTTGCCTTTGTAATGCTCCCGCTGGCGGAATCTCCTTCCGTAATAAAGATCGTGCTCTCTTTCTGTTTTTCCAGCACCTGGTCCTTATCCTTCCCACTAGGCTCCTCATTGTAATGATACCGGCAGTCGCGCAGCTTCTTGTTGTGCAGATTGGCTTTCTTAGCTCTTTCATTTGCCAGCTTCTTGATGCCGGCCAGCTCCTTTCGCTCCTTTTCATTCTGCTCGATACGCTTCTTTAATGCATCGGCGGTGGTTGGGTTCTTATGTAAATAGTTGTCCAGTTCCCTGGCCATGAAGTCGTATACGAAGTTCTTCATCGACACGCCGCCCTCGGACATATACTGGCTGCCTAATTTCGTCTTGGTCTGGGACTCGAACACGGGTTCTACCACACGCACGGAAATAGCCGCGGCAATGCTTTGACGGATGTCGGCCGCATCATAATCTTTTTTATAGAAATCCCTTATCACCTTTACAAATGCCTCCCGGAAAGCCTGCTGGTGCGTACCTCCCTGGGTGGTATACTGTCCGTTGACAAAGCTGAAGATCTCCTCGCCATAATCGTTGTTATGCGTGATGGCAACCTCGATGTCCTCGCCCTTCAGATGGATGATGGGATAGCGGAGCTCGTCCTCATTGGTCTTGCGTCGCAGAAGATCCAGCAACCCGTCCTTCGACACATATTTCTTACCGTTGAAATTGATGATCAGCCCCGCATTGAGGTAACAGTAATTCCATATCTGGTTATCCAGGTATTCATGCTTGAAGTGGAAATGTTTGAAGACCGACTCGTCCGGGATAAAGGTGACCAGCGTACCATTGGACTCGCCCGACTTCGTCTCCTTGAATTCTTTGGTAAGCACTCCCCTGGCAAATTCAGCCGCCTTCTCTTTGCCTTCCCGGAAGGCAGTCACTTTGAAGAACTGGCTGAGGGCATTTACCGCCTTCGTACCTACCCCATTGAGACCCACTGATTTCTGAAAGGCTTTACTATCGTATTTAGCCCCTGTATTGATCTTGGAGACCACATCCACCACCTTTCCCAAAGGGATACCCCGGCCATAGTCACGGATGGTAACGCTCTTTTGATCGATGGTCAGGTCCACTTGTTTGCCATACCCCATGGTATGCTCATCTATACAGTTGTCGATCACTTCTTTAATAAGGACATAAATACCGTCATCCGGACTGCTGCCATCCCCTAATTTACCTATGTACATACCGGGCCGCAGGCGTATATGTTCCCGCCAGTCAAGACTTTTGATACTATCTTCCGTGTATTCGAACAAATTAGTTTTTTCTGGCATATCTACTACGATGTGTGCATCGGGTCTGGTCAACAACAAAAGATAACCCATCCCCGAGCACGTCTTAAGATGGGCCATCGGCCTATCGGATGGTTATCCGATAAGGGTTCAAATATAGGCAAACGAATTTAGAGCGGTCTTATTTCAATTTCTACACATTGTGCATAACACTTTGAGCCTTACATTCGTGCCATGGCTGAGAATTTTTTATCCCTGGAGGGGCTTACGGTGACATTAGGCGGGCGAAACGTGCTTAACGATCTGGATCTGAATATATTACACGGTCAGCAATGGGCGATCACCGGCGCCTCCGGCAGCGGCAAGTCGGTCCTGGCGCATACCCTGATGGGCCGGCACTTCCATAGTGGACAATTAACCTTCTTTAAACCCATAAATAAAGCGATTGTTGAACAGCAGCACCGGTTCTTAAACCGCAGCGGCACGTCGGACCTCTATTATCAACAACGCTTCAATGCCTCCGACGCGGACCAGACCATGACGGTCGCACAGGAGCTGACCCCGTATTTTCCGGGTACCGGGGCCGCCGGGCAGGGCCTGCTGACCTGGGAATGGCTGGACAATCTGCATATCCGTCCCCTGCTGACAAGACCGCTGATCCAGCTATCCAATGGCGAGAACAAACGGGTGCAGCTGGCCATCGCCCTCCTGGAAAACCCGGACCTGCTCATCCTGGACAACCCCTTCCTTGGCCTGGACACGGAAGGAAGGGCCACCCTGCATCAGATCATAAACAGGCTGGCGGCGAAAGGCATCCAGCTCCTGCTCATCACATCCACGTCCGTCCGGGAACTGCCGGCCGCCATAACGCATGTTGCCCGGCTGGAAGAAGGCAAATGGGCATTTTCAGGACCAAAAGAGCAGTTCCGTCCCGACGTCAAACCCGTCCGGGAGATCAGTTTGGATAGCGGCATCCTGCGCGAATTACAGCAATACTCCACTCCCGCCGGCTTTTCCACCGCCGTAAGGATGACAGACGTCCATGTACATTATGGGGAGAAAACATTGTTGGAGCACATCGATTGGGAAGTAAAAAAAGGCGAAAGATGGAATGTCAGCGGGCCTAACGGCGCCGGCAAATCCACGCTCCTGAGCCTGATCACAGCAGATAATCCTCAGGCCTATGCCAATGACATCTGGCTCTTCGACAGGCGACGGGGCAGCGGGGAAACGATCTGGGAGGTCAAACAGAAAATTGGTTTTGTCTCTCCGGAGCTGCATCTTTATTTCGACTATAGCGCGACCTGCTTCCAGGTCATTGCCAGCGGACTGTTCGATACCATCGGTCTCTTCCGGCCCCTGACGGATGAACAGACGCGGCAGATCAGTCTCTGGATGAAGCTCCTGTCCCTCGATGGCCTGCGTTCATTCAGGCTGGCACAGCTGTCCACGGGACAACAGCGGATGGTCCTGCTGGCCCGCGCGCTCATCAAGAACCCGCCCATGCTGATCCTCGATGAGCCCTGTCAGGGGCTGGATGAAGAGCAGACAGGCTACTTCCGGCAGCTGATAGGCCTGCTCTGCGAGGCCTTCGGCACAACGCTCATTTATGTAAGCCACTATAAAGAAGAGATCCCTGATTGCGTGGATCGCTTCTTACGGCTGGAGAATGGGCGCATAGCAGCGGCACAGTAAATGTTAAGAGAATTTAAAATTATTTTTTTAGCGGGTCGTTCCGGCACGCATGACGCTATTCCCTTCCGACGGTGGAAATCCAGCATTTACAGCGCTTTCAAGAGTATAACGCAGACGAACAACCGCAATACAATTTTTATTCCTGTAGAATTATTTCCACACCACCGCCCGTTCGGATGGCGACCTCTGAAAAATTTATGGCATAGTCCTTGTCTTCATATCCTCAGAATGCCCGCCCTGATGCGTAGTGTGATTTTGTGTTCTCGAGGAAATTAATCAATAATTGTTCACTCTTTAAATTAGCTAGTATGAAATTCACGGGTATTAAACTCGCGGCGATAACATTTGCCGCAGCTGGACTATTTGCTTTCAACAGCCTGAGAAATGGTTCTATCAAAGGAACAGTCTCTCCTGCAGACGGAGCCGTTCGTGCATGGGCCGAGTCATCGACTGATACATTAAGAGCGCCCGTCATAAATGGTTCTTACGAGATCTCCGATGCCAAGCCCGGCACATATAAAGTGATCATCGAAGCCAAGCCTCCCTATAAGAATGCAGCGAAGGACG
>DASZWE010000047.1:0-3046 GCA_035546735.1 Puia sp. | reverse complement strand
CTCTGCCGCAACAGGCAAAAGGGGAATATGTTCCGGGGTGTCAGTCTTTGTCCGGTTTTTCGCCAGCCACTTTTCGCCGTCAATCCCGGTCACAATGTTAGCCGGAGTAAGAGTAAGTACATCCATATAAGCATAGCCGGTGAAGCAGCAGAACAGGTAAATATCCCGGACTTCAGCCAGGCGAGGAATCAGTTCCTTGTTATACAATACCATGATTTCCTCCATAGTAAGCCGCTCCCGCTGCGGATCTTCGTAGGTACATTTGAAACCACCAATATTCACCGGAAGCCACCCCTGGTCGACCGCCATTTTTATGACCTGTTTCAAGATTTTGAGGTATTTCATCGCCGTATTGCTGCCGATGTGCTGTTCGGTGGTAAGGTAGTGCTCAAAATCAGCGGCAAATGCATGCTTGATCTCATTCAACGGCATGTCGGATACCTTAAAGTAAAACCTGAGAAAGGCCGTTACCTTATCTTTTGTGATCTCTAACCGCTTTAAGGTTCGAGCGGATGTCTTGCCGGATTTCACTTTATCAGCAAAACGCCGGTTGTGAAAATCGAATGCTTCAGCCAGGGTCCTGGTATGTTCTACTTTGCCCAGATACGCATTCTTCACATCCTCCAAGGTAAAAGGCTTACCAGAGGCAATCAGTAAGCTGTAATGCCGGTGAAGATTACCTTTGAGAATTGCCAACTGCCGGTTAATGGTCTGGGCTTGTTCTGAAGTTCCTTTTACGCATTGTCCGGCCTGGTTCCACTGGCCCGGAGATACATGCTGATAGGATGACAGCTCCGCTCTTTTGTTTCCAATACGAATACGCAGATAGATGGCGGGCTGCTCGTTTTTGGACCGGCTCTTATTCAACCAGAATAAGAGGGAGAAACTTAAATGACCTTTTTTCATACCACATGAGTTTTACTTTACCAATATTGTTTCCTTCTCACTCGTTCTTACCACTCGACAACGGTCAAACTCAATCCAGACCAGCGTTTCAAGCCATTCTGGTTAGCAAATTTACGGAGGGTTCTGCTAACCTCCATGCTAACCTCGAAAATTGAATCTATCTAAATTCAACTTTATATAACCAAAAAGAAAAACCCGCGCCAGCACTAGACTAACGCGAGTTTCTTTACTTGATCGTTCCTGTCGGAACTTCATCTTGTGATCCCGCTGGGACTCGAACCCAGGACCCATACATTAAAAGTGTATTGCTCTACCAACTGAGCTACGGAATCCTTCCCTACCTGGACCCGCTGATTAAGAGTCAGCTGCTCCACAACTGAGCTACAATAGCCCCGCCGTTTTTTGGGAGTGCAAAAATACGCCAAAATCCATTTTCAACAAATTTTTCTTCCAGTATTTTCCCACGAAAAAGGAATGGTTATCAACATTGTGGACAACACCCACCACGTTCAGCCTTCTCTCCCAAACCACGCTCCAGCGCAAGCGCAACCCCGAAATTCATTGCCGAACTAAGCATCACTTCCACCTACCATTTTTATGTTTATCCCCCAATAACTCATAAGTTTGCAGCCACAACCCATACATATGTCGTTCTTCCAGGACAAAGTAGTCGTGATCACAGGCGGTAGCGATGGCATCGGCAAAGCGCTGATCGAGTCCCTTATCCCCCTCGGCGCCAAAGTCGCCACCTGCGGTCGCAGTCACGACAAGATCTATAAACTCCAGCTCGAATACGCCAGCGTCCTCCTCCACGCCGTTGCCTGCGACGTCAGCAACGAACAGGAATGCCGCCGCTTCATCGAATCCACCATCGAAACCTTCGGAGGCATCGACATCATCATCAACAACGCTGGCATAAGCATGCGCGCCCTCTTCCTCGACTCCGTCACGGAAGTGACCCGTAAAATCATGGAGATCAACTTCCTCGGAGCCATCTATTGCACCAGGTATGCCCTCCCTTCCATCCTGGAAAGAAAAGGTTCCGTCGTTGGTATATCCTCCGTCGCCGGCTATCGCGGCCTCCCCGGCAGAAGCGCCTACTCCGCCTCAAAATTCGCCCTCCAGGGATGGCTCGAATCCCTCCGCACCGAACTGCTCCACTCCGGCGTTCACGTCATGTGGGCCTGCCCCGGATTCGTCGCCAGCAATATCCGTCACGCCGCCCTTGACAATAAAGGCCAGGCCGGTGGCGAAAGCGTCCTGGACGAAAGCAAGCTCATGACAGCCGAAGAATGCGCCCGTCACATCCTGCGCGCCATAGAAAAACGCAAACGGACCATCGTACTCAGCTTCACTGGCAAAGTCACCGTATTGCTCAATAAAATATTCCCGTCGCTGGCTGATCGACTCACTTACAACCACTACTATAAAAATGGAGAACTCGTAAAATAAACAGCAGCAATGGCCTTATTAACACTGACGTCAGACATCGGTCAGAAGGATTATCTGGTAGGAGCTGTAAAAGGCCAGTTAGCGCAAATCAACCCGGCATTCACCATACTGGATATCTCTCACGATCTTTCTCCCTTCAATTACCCGCAGGCAGCCTATGTCTGCAGGAATGCCATTAAGAGCTTCCCGCCCTATACCTACCACCTTATCCTGGTCAATATGTTCGAAAAAAAGCCCGAACAGCTGCTCCTGGCCTATCACAATGACCAATACCTGCTCTGCGCCGACAATGGCCTGCTCACCATGATCCTGGAAGGCCGCCCCGAAATGGTCATCGGCCTGCCGCTGGACAAGACCTCCATAAAAAATGCCCTCTACTGCACTGGTGTAATGGGCCGCGCCGTACAGGAGCTGATCAACGGCAGCCGCCTGACAGACATCGGCCTCCCCGATCCTCTCTTCACCGAGAAAAATCATCTCCGCCCCGTATTTGGCGATAACTGGATCGAAGGACAGATCATCTTCATCGACCATTTCGAGAACGTAATTGTCAACATCACCCGCGAAGAGTTCGAGCAGCGCCGCAAAGGCCGCAGCTTCCGCATCGTCTTCAAACGCGATGAGACCATCGATAAGATCAGCGAAACCTATGCGGACGTCGCCGAAGGGGAGAAATTAGCCCTTTTCA
>DASZWE010000046.1:0-5001 GCA_035546735.1 Puia sp. | reverse complement strand
TATTATCCCTTCCTTACTCCCCCTTTCAATGGCTATCCAATGCTGACGGCCGCATCCCTGTATTTGAATGCTCATCTCAAGCCTGAGACGACTACTTCGACAGAGGTCGGATTGGAAGCCGGGCTGTTCCGTAACAGGGTTCATCTGGATGTGAGCCTGTACTCGACCAGCAGCTACAACCAGATATTGAATGTGGATATCAGCCCTACCACAGGCTACTCCCAAAAGTTGATCAACGCGGGCAGGCTGAACAATAAGGGCCTGGAAGCCCAGCTGGGTTTGAATATCCTGAAGACGAGCCATTTTGCGTGGGATATCAATGCCAACTATGCGCTCAATCGCAGCAAGCTTATCTCATTGGACAACGAGGGGTTGTTGAAGAACTATGTATTGGGCAGCGACGGCAGCATAGAAACCATCGCGACGGTCGGCAAGGCTTATGGCAGCCTCTTCGGGACCGCCTATCTTCGGAATAGCCAGGGACAGATCGTGGTGAACGATGACGGATCGCCTGCCACCAATCCTGCCAACAAGATCCTGGGCAAATATACCCCTGACTGGCTGGGCGGCGTCACCAACACCTTCACATACGACCATATCAGCCTCAGCGTCCTCATCGACGGCAGCTTCGGCGGGTCGCAATACTCTTCGACAAATGCCACAGGCGCCTACACCGGGGTCCTTGCCCTGACCCTTCCCGGCAGGGACGCGGCTCATGGAGGGCTCTCCTACTACTATCCTAATAATGACAATACACAGGCGCCGGTGGCGGGTACGGCCGGTCCGGCGGGAGAGAAAGTCTATGATGACGGCATCATCTTTAAAGGCGTCACCCAGGACGGCAAGCCGAATAAGGCTATCACGCCCGCGTCACAGTACTACAAAAACCTGAATAATATCGACGAGGCGTGGGTATACAGCAGCAGCTTTATCAAATTGCGCGAACTCCGGTTGGGATATGATCTGCCGGCAGAATGGCTGCATCGCGTCGGATTCACAGGAGCCACCGTTACACTGGTGGGCCGCAACCTTTGGATCATCCATAAGAATGTTCCCAATGTCGATCCCGAGACGGCATTCAATACCGGTAATGGGCAGGGCCTGGAAGACCTTAGCCTGCCGGGCACCAGGAGCTATGGTATCAACGTGAACTTTAAATTCTAATGAACATGCAACGAATATATATATTACTGATAGGACTTTCGCTGGGCGCCGTGTCCTGCAAGAAGGAACTGGCCGGCATCAACAAAAACCCGAACGCATCGGAGAATCCCCAACCAGATTATCTGCTCACCGCCGCGGAAAAGCTGACAGCGGACGTTTACTGGGGAGTGGACAACAATATGAACGCATCCCTGCTTTTCGTCCAGCATTGGGCGAAGATCCAGTACACCGATCCGGACCGGTATATCGAGAACAACAGCAGTTTCACCAGTCTGTGGAATACATTGTACGGTCAAAGCATCACGGACCTCGATAAGGTGATAGCCATCGCCGATGAGCAGCGGACTCCCAATTACAAGGCTGTGGCCCTCACCCTGCGCTCGTGGGTATTTCAATTGCTGACGGATGCGTACGGAGACATTCCTTACCGCCAGGCCGGCCAGATCGATAGCTTCCTCACGCCGGCTTATGACAAACAGGAAGATGTTTACCTGGGTCTCCTGTCGGATCTGAAGACAGCGCAGGACACATTGAGCGCATCGGGTGGGATTGTCCAGGGAGATCCCCTGTACCAGGGAAATGTGGGCCAATGGAGAAAATTCATCAACTCATTGCGTATGCGCATCGCCTTGAGGATCGCCGACCGCGACCCTGTGCAGGCCCAACAGGTGTTCACCGACATACAGTCGGAAGGCGGTTCTTATTTTACCAGCAACCAGGATATGGCGGCGCTGACATATGATAAGTCGCCGAACAATAACCCTGTCAACAATATCTTTCTCACCCGGCAGGACTACAGGATCAGCAAGACCATCGTCGACAGACTGACAGCATTGAATGACCCCCGCCTGCCCGTCTATGCGCAATTGACGGACTCCGCACCACGCATATACAAAGGCGTGCCGAACGGCCTCCTGACCAATGATGCCAATACACTGGGGCTTAGTAAGACGTCCAGGCCCGGTGATTATTTCCGGCAGGAGACAGCGCCTGCTGTCATCATGAGCTATGCAGAGGTGTTGTTCGACCTGTCGGAAGCCGTCTCGCGGGGATTTATCACCGGCGATGCAGGCGACCTTTACAGACAGGGTGTACTGGCAAGCCTGGCTCAGTATGGTATTACGGATGCGACCGTGACGGGGAACTACCTGGCGCAGGCTTCTGTACAATACAATGCGGGCAATTTCAGGCAGTCTATCGGCGAACAAAAATGGCTGGCTCTCTTTGGACAGGGCCTCGAAGCCTTTGCGGAATGGAGGAGGCTGGACTACCCGCAGCTGTCGCCCGCGGTGGCAGGTGTGCTCAGCGGGAAGATGCCTGTGCGATTTATCTATCCCGGATCTGAGCAGTCATTGAATGGAGCCAATTATACCAAGGCGGTGGAGGACCAGGGTGCGGATGCGTTAACGACAAAGCTGTGGTTTGATGTGAATTGATAGAGAAACCTTTCATAAATGACGCCCCGGGCATTGACCCGGGGCTTTTTGCGTGCCAACTATTCAGTGAAACCCGCCGCCTATTCACCGGGCCTATTTCCGGTGGTCCAGGCTGCTTAGCTTGGACCTTCCTTAAAATCATGCAAATATGAAGACGTTGTATCTATGTGCGGCATTGATAGGATATCAATTGACCGGCTTTGCGCAGACCACCGGCGATATCCTCAAGCAACAGGCCGGCCAGGGAGTAAGGGACGGCAGTAAGGTCGTAACGGAACAGGCTGGGCAAAAAGTCACCGATAAGGTGCTGGGTAAGCTGTTCAGCAAGAAAAATAAAAAAAGCAAGGACGCGACTGCCGCGGGGGCTGCGGGCGGCCAGGCTATGCCAGGTCAGGCTTCTGCGGGCCGAACCTCATCGGGTCAGACTTCTGCGGGACAGGCCATACCAGGTGAGCCCTCTTCCGGGAGCGGGCAACCGTCATTGCAGACCTACAGCAAATTCGACTTTATTCCCGGCGATAAGGTCCTGGCCGTCGATGATTTTGGGAAAGACGAGGTGGGTGATTTTCCCGCTAACTGGAATACGAACGCCTCTGCCGAGACGGTAACCTCCACTGCCGGGGCGGGTCACTGGCTGATGTTCACGAAGCAAGGGAAGTTTTTTCCCGAATACATCAGCGCCCTGCCGGACAATTTTACGCTGGAGTATGAGGTGGCTGCCAACGATAAATTTGATTATTATGGACCTTTCTTCACGGTATATTTCCTCACCGGCAAGAACAACAAGGAGCTCTTCGACAATTGGTTCATGGTCGACGGCAAGCGGTCCGGGGTAAAACTGGGCTTGCATCCCAATGTAGGTAACAACATCGGCTTGTGTTCAATGGAGAGTTTCGAGGATGGTCAGAGCGCCATGAGGAACCAGGTCAATACCGGCCAGTTCAACGATCGGGACGGTAAAGGTTTCCGGAATGTGCATGTTTCCATATGGCGTCAGAAACAGCGGATACGAATGTATCTGAATGAAGAAAAGGTCTTTGATCTGCCCCGGGCCCTTCCTGCCGGCAAGCAGTATGGCGTTGTCCTCTTCGAGGTTTTTCCCGATATGAAGGGGGACGACCGCTATCTTCTGGGGAATATCAAGCTGGCAGCGGGCGCTCCCGACACCCGGAACAGGTTGCTTACGGAGGGGAAGTTCTCCACCACGGGTATCCTCTTCGACGTGAACTCGGCTGCCATCCGGCCGGAATCATACGGGAGTCTGAAGGATATTGCGGATGTGCTGAAAGAGAACAGCTCTGTTAAGGTGAAGATCGTCGGGCATACGGACAGCGACGGTGATGCAGCTCTCAACCTGACCCTTTCCAAAAAGAGAGCGGAGGCTGTAAAAGACGCCCTTGTAAAGACTTTCGGAATCGATGCGTCCCGTATAACCACCGATGGCCAGGGAGCAGGGCAGCCCGTAGCTTCCAACAGCACGCCTGAAGGGAAAGCGCAGAACAGGCGGGTGGAATTCGTGAAGACGTAACACTGGAAATTTACATTAACTTTAGTGCATGCTGCGGCCGTTCCGTTGTTTATGCTGGTATATCATTTTAACCCTTCCCATGCATAGCGGGCTGGCACAGGATTTCCCTAACATTCAGTTTAGCTATCTGACGGAAAAAGAAGGGCTTTCGAACAGCGAGATAACCTCGGCTGCGCAGGACGCCGATGGCTTTATGTGGTTTGGGACAATGGATGGATTGAACAGATATGACGGATACAGGATCAAGCGGTTTTTCCATAATCCTTCCAATGAGAACTCCCTGGTAAACAATTGTGTCTTCAGAATAAGGCCCGTGGGCCACCTGGTTTGGGTTACCACGCGGGAGGGGGTGAGCTGTTACGACAAGAACACCGGTGTGTTCCGAAATTTCCGGCATAATCCGGCGGACAGCACCAGCATAGACAATGATCAGTATGCGGACGTATTTCCTTTTGAACACCATGCCAGCTATGTCAGTACGCTGAAGTCGACTTACTGTTTCGACAGTACGCTGCGTTTTAGGAGGCTGCCCGTAAAGGACCTGCATCTGGAAGATCCTTACCAAAGAAAGCTCGACTCGTATGCATCGATCACGGAGGACAGGGAAGGGCGGGTATGGGCGATCAAATATCAATACGTATTCCTTTTAGACAGGGCGACGATGCAGATAGTGAAATGGTATGGTCCATTTTCGGGCACTCTGCAGACGATGTACCAGGACAGCCATGGGCAGTTCTGGCTCGGCAGCTTTGGCGGGGGGCTTATGCGTCTGGACCCCGCGACCGGGCGTGACACGGGCGTGAGACTGGAGACCAGCTCCAAGATCGTCCACTCCATCACCGAATGGCAGGATCAGCACGGTATACGCTGGCT
>DASZWE010000045.1:0-3726 GCA_035546735.1 Puia sp. | reverse complement strand
AGCGCTGCTGGCCAGCGCATTCAAGGCCCCCTGGCCAAATATCAGGGTGATAAGGAATCCCAGCAGCGTGAATATGCCGATAATGGAAGCTGAATAGTAGATAGCGTTACGTATCCCCTGCTTCCGGCTGGTGCTGCGCTTGGTAAAAAAACTTACAGTCACCGGCACCATGGCATAGATACAAGGCATGATAAAGGCGCCCAGACCAGCGATCAGTCCCGTAATAAAAATAAACCACAATGACTTGGTCGGCCTATTGTCCGTAGGTGCACCGGCAGCAGTGGCAATATCTTCTTTTATAGGCACCTCAAAAGACTGCTCCGCCGACTTGAACTCGTCGCCCTTTTTTGCCATATACGATATGACGCCGGCTATGCTGCCGCTCTTTCCCCTGGGAAGGAGTAGCATCTGCTGCCATTCCAACGAATCTACCACAAAGCGCACCGGCTTATTATCAAAGAGCGTATCCTTTCCGGTCAGTATATTTCCCTTCTCCCGGACACTGTCCTTTATTATCTTCCGATAGGAGCTATCGAACGTGACGGAAGAAGCAGGACCATCCGGAAAAGTTTTGACGATAGAATACAATTCTGCGTCTTTTGCCACATAGGCCTTGATCCTAAACAGAACTTCCTGGTCATTGATCCTTTCCTGCGAGAAGCTAAAGTGGACAAAACCCGTATCCTGGGCTTTTACTCCCTGGAAAAGCAGTATGCTGAAAAGAGCGCTAATAAGGAGCTTATATCTCATGAACATAAATACGTTACAAAAAAACAAACGAGTTCCGCAAAGAACCCGTTTTGTAATTATTTTTTACGTCGTCTGGCTGACATGAGCTGCAAAACGGACCCACAGGTCCGGTGGCCGAAGGCCAATCATTAGCCGATATTGTGCGACGAGTTATCTTTCAAACAACGAGGAGCACAATATCACCCGCCAATATTAACGCTAATATTTACATCCGTGGGCGGCAGACACTCATGATCATTACATACCATGAACTCTACCTTACCTGCCAGGCTGGTCTTTGCCTTGCTCTTCAGCTGCACCGTTTGTACAAAATCGACCGCATTCTCATAATACCGGACATTGCTCTTAAACGCCTCTTCGAACTTCGTTACCATCTTGCCAACCTCTTTTACCTTCCCCGCCGGCGCCAGCAAAGGATTCTTCGTAAAGCTGAAGCTGGTGGAAACAGGGCCGTCCCCCCCATTCTGGGAATACATATGCCAGCCCGCTCCTATCCTTGCCATCATATGCACTTCATAAACTTTATCGGAGATCTTTTTGGTGGAATAGGTCCATTGCACCTGGGTAGCGCTGCCACCTTGAGCCATGACAAGCGTTCCCATCAATAAGGCCAGGCCAAAGAGTGTAATTTTTTTTGTATTCATGTGTCAAATTTCCGGTTCAAATTGTTACGGAAAGTTTAAATATTGACCAGCCCGGCCTCCTTGCGGACGGACGGTTGCTTCTTATCGATAAAGAGAGCCTTCAGGATGGCCTTACCATCGATATTCCCCAAAAGCTCGGAGCATGCCCGCTCAGGATGCGGCATCATACCGAATACGTTCCGTGTCTTATTACAAATTCCCGCAATATTGCGAAGACTTCCGTTCGGATTGCCGGCAGCGCCTATAACGCCGCCTTCGTCGGCATATCGGTAGATAACCTGTCCGTTCACTTCCAGCTCATCCAGGGTCTTTTCGTCGGCATAATATCTTCCTTCCCCATGGGCAATGGGGATCATTAGCGCCTTGCCCTGGTCGCCTTCCCCGCGGAGATAAACATTTTTACTGATAAATTGCTGATTAGCATTGCGCAGCAACGCACCCGGCAGCAGATGGGACTCGCAGAGCACCTGGAAGCCATTACATACCCCCAGTACCTTCCCGCCTTCTTCCGCAAATTTGATCACGCTTTGCATGATAGGGCTGAATCGGGCGATGGCCCCGCAACGGAGATAATCCCCGTAGGAGAATCCGCCGGGCAGCACGATACAATCTTCCGTAGTGAATCCGCCGAGGTCCGTGTCCTTATGCCAAAGCATAATGACCTCCTGGCCAAGGTCATGTTGCAGGGCGTCCTGCATATCACGATCACAATTCGAACCCGGGAAAACGACTACTCCAAACTTCATGGGGGCAACAATTTTTTTTTGAGTTGTAAAGGTACGAAAATTCCCGGTCAAAGGCTCTGCCGTCAGGCGAAGTAATTAAAGGCGACAATATAAGACACTATTAACCAATGCAATATGAGCGGCCCCGTCGTTCGGGTAGGATAGTAATACGCCGCCGCGTGAAATCCGGCAAAAGGCACCGCCATCACGATCCAGTTCTCATAGGAGTCGGCCCTGTTGATGAGGATGATGACGACAGCCACCAGCAGGAAAAGAAGCAGCAGGCTCCACGCCTTCCGTATTTGAATAAGGAACTTGCTGAGATTTTTCTGCACAAAAATGCCCCCGATGATAAAAGGCAGGAGCAGCCAGAACATCCCCATGACGGTCCAGACATAGGTCGGCCGGGTCGGTATGGTAAACACAATATGCGGTAGCACGCTTTTCCAGTCCCAATGCCCCGTCAGATACAGTATCAGGAAAAGGAAATAATAGGGGAAGGTAAATCCCAGCAATCCCACCATCCACTCCCGGATGCGAAAGGGACGCATGGTGATCAACCCAAAAAGCACCAGCAGCAGGAACGCCATGGCAGGTATGTACAGAAGGGAAACGATACCCGTCCATATGCCGATACTGAAAATGCTGGCGCCGGGCCGGTGGCTGTTGTACAGATCGATCATGCTGTACCATATCCAGATCATGATGAGATTGACCAGCAGGGGCGCTGAAAAATGTCCCCAGTCCGGCAGCAGGGAAGTGATAAGTATATAGGACATGCCTGGCAGAAAATTGGACTTGGGCAGTAGCTTGTTGTGATTGCAGATATGATTGAAAAGAAGGGCCTGGGCGCAAATGATAAGCCAGGCAAGTATGGCGTATACGATGGCGGTATGCCCAAATACGGAATCCACCCCTTTTATGATCAGACGGTATAGATAATTGTCTTCGGGATGCAGGACAGGAGCCACCGGATGGAGGAAGAGTGGAAATTTCAACACAAGGGCATATACGAGTAATATCAGGGCATAGCCCGGGTTCTTTTGTCTGAATATACCGATCACCGGTTCTTGTTTTAGTATGTGCGGGTCTCCTGAAAATCCACCTTAGTAAGTGCAGGCGCCCCCGAAGCCCGTCCTGGTAAGTGCGGGTCTCCTGGAAGTCCACCTTAGTAGGTGCGGGTCTCCTGGAAGTCCACCTTCGCAAAGCAAAGATAGTTCCTGTAAAGACAAGGGATGATCGCTTCCCAACTGCTGACCTGCTTGCCATAACGGGGCATGAAATCATATCCCTTATCCAGATTCTTTAACGTAGGATAGCGTGTAATCTTGCCTTCGGGAGAAATACTTTGATCATTTAAAAGCATGTTCTTGCGCTCATACTGGTTGAACAGGAAATGCAGCTCTCCACCCGTATTCACCATATCATGGGAGATAAGATTTTCGGTATCATCGTCGAACTGGCTCTTGGGGATCACATTGCTCCACTGGAGATTGCCCTCGTGATCGAATGACAGGATCATGATGTTCTCCGCATGGAAACGGGTGGCGTAATTGCCATATCCCCTGTTCCAGGCGCCATAACCATAATAAGGACTGTAATAGGGA
>DASZWE010000044.1:0-3697 GCA_035546735.1 Puia sp. | reverse complement strand
ACTCCCGTCTACTGCGGCCCCGTGAATAAATGGAAGAATTGGGTATTCTGGACCCTGGATTTCAGCAACGCGCTAAAAGAGGGATCGTATAGGCTGGAGGTCACGACACCATCCGGCCCGGTCAGCTCCTACCCCTTTATCATTGGAAAGAATGTGCTGGAAAAAGCCACCCTTTCCGATGTGATCTATTATTTCAAGGGACAGCGTAGCGCGGGCCTGATTGATGAAGCGGATCATCACCTTCCAACTCCACCCCAGGCGCCGGGACCGGGTCAGATCAAAGCCAAAACCCTCGACCTCCATGGCGGCTGGTACGACGCTACGGGCGACTATGGTATCCACCTCTCGCATCTGTCCTTCTCTTCTTATTTCAACCCTCAGCAGGTTTCCCTCACCGTGTGGAGTCTCCTGAAGACCGAAAAGCTGCTGGCCCGGCGGGATGGCACCGACTTCCGCCAGTTCAGACGCCGGCTGCTCGACGAAGCTATGTATGGGGCCGACTATCTCGTCCGGGTCCAGGCAAAGAATGGATCGTTCTATCGCAGCATAGGAGCCCCGGGGCCGGGCAAGCTGGCAAAGGATAGGGGCATATCACCCGAACAGAAAAGCTACCGTATAAAGGTCTCTAAAGACGCCACCTGGGCTAATGATCCAGTAAGGGACAGTTGGCGCAGCTACCAGTCCAGCTATCGCAGTGGCGCCGGTATGGCCATCGCCGCCCTGGCGATTGCCTCCACGGATAGTATCTTAGGAGAATACAGCGCCGCCGACTATCTCCATGCCGCGGAAAATGCCTTTGCCTTCCTGGAAAAGGAGAATGCCCGGATGACCAATGACGGGAAAGAGAATATACTGGACGACTACTGCGCCCTCAGCGCCGCCTCGGAACTGTACCGCGCTACGTCCAAAAAGCTATACCAGGATGCCGCGGAGAAGAGAGCCCGGAGCCTGCTGGCCCGGTTCACCTCCTGGAACAAGTACAAGGATTACTGGCGGGCCGACGATGGAGACAGGCCTTTCTTTCATCCGTCTGATGCCGGTCTGCCGTTGGTAAGTCTCCTGTATTACTACCCCCTGGCCCCCGAAGCTACCCAACGCCTGATTAAGGACGCCGTCCGTCGTTCCATGCATTTCGAGTGGGCCATTACGCATGAGGTGAACAATCCCTTTGGCTATAGCCGGCAGCTGGTACAGGATACGCTCGGTCAGCGGCGTAGCTCTTTTTTCTTCCCCCACGGCAGCGACGCCTCTCCCTGGTGGCAGGGTGAGAATGCCCGGCTGGGTTCCATGGCTGCCGCCGCCCGGCTGGCTGCACGACTCTTTCGAGACGACCGGCCGTTCCAGGATTCGCTGGAGGGCTTTGCCGTCGATCAGTTGAACTGGATCCTGGGCTGCAATCCTTATGACGCCTCCATGCTTCAGGGGACGGGCCACAACAATCCCGCCTATGGTTTTTTTGGCACTTTTGAATATACCAATGCACCGGGTGGCATCGTGAATGGTATCACATCGGGACTCAATGACGAGGAAGACATCGACTTCAACCTCTCCTATGCACAGACGGGGAAAGACAATGACTGGCGCTGGGCAGAACAATGGCTGCCACATGCCGCCTGGTATATGCTGGCCGTGGCCGCCCGGGAAACTGTACGTCCTTCGGACGAACATGCGGATGATCACCCTACATTGTCCATTGGCGCGCCGGCCCCGGATTTTAGGTTAAAAGGCGTCGATGGCAACACCTACACGCTGCAATCTTTTAAAGACGCAAAAGTCCTGGTCGTCGCCTTTATTTGCAACCATTGTCCTACCTCACAGGCGTATGAGAAGAGGCTGATCCAGCTCGTCAGGGACTACAAAGACAAAGGGATTCAATTAGTGGCCATCAATCCCAATAATCCCGACGGCCTGCGATTGGATGAGCTGGGGTATAGCGATCTGGGCGACTCTTATGACGACATGAAAATTCGTGCAAAGGATGCCGGATATAATTTTCCCTATCTCTATGATGGGGAGACAGAGGTGGCGTCAAAACAGTACGGACCGGTCTCTACCCCGCATCTGTTCGTCTTTGATGAAAAAAGGCTATTGCGTTACAATGGCCGGTTTGACGATATGGAAGACCCGAAAAAAACGCCGCATAGTAACGATGTCCGCAATGCCATCGATGCGGTATTACGCCACGAGACTCCACCCGTCGCCGTCACCAAGGTCTTTGGCTGCAGCATCAAATGGAAGGAAAAGAGCGACTGGCTCCGCAAGGCCCGTGTCACCTGGGCCAATGAGCCGGTATCGCTTCAATCCGCCGGCGTCGACAGCATCCGGGCCCTTGTCCGCAACAACAGCAATAAGCTGCGGCTCATCAATCTCTGGGCCACCTGGTGCATTCCCTGTGTGCAGGAATTCCCGGAGCTCGTCACGATCTCTCATATGTACCGCGACCGTGGACTGCAGCTGGTGACCATCAGTCTCGACGACTCGGCCGCACATGCAAAGGCATTGCAGTTCCTGCAGCGCCAGCAATCCTCTTCCCCTAACTATGTCTTCACCGGCGACGACAAATACAAGCTCATCGAAGCCATCGACCCCCAATGGCAGGGCGCCCTGCCCTATAGCATGCTGGTCGAGCCAGGCGGGAAGATCGTATATGCGCATCAAGGCCAGATCGACCCCGAGGCCCTCAAAAAACTCATCTTCGACAGCCCGTATATGGGCAGGATATATAAATAATACAGGTCATGCAGTCTGGCTGCAACGTGTTGGCTTAATTTGGTCTTTCAAGATCAGTGGTCATGCGTAAAAACCTTATCTACAAAGGCAGTTGGACTTTTTATGGCGCCTTACTTGTCCTGATGCTGGCCGTGTTGTTGCCCGGATATCATTTATATCAAGGTACGAACGGAACGTTTTCACTGCCACGTGATGAAGCATTTCTGCAATTATCCACTGCAAAGACCTTAGCCTTTACACACACCTGGGGCATCAGTAAAGACCATTTCGAAGCCGCCTCGCCTTCGTTGTTATATCCATTATTGCTTGCCATTGCCTTTTTCCTATTCGGCGCCCATCTCATAGTGGCTATCCTTGTCAATACTGTAATTGCCATACTGTTATTGATATGCATAGACAAATGGCTGAAGAAGAAAGGCATCCAACCTTTGACGCAACTGCTCATTCTATTAGCCGTCATCCTGTTATCCCCGCTGCCGTTAATGATTATTTACGGAATGGAGCGAACGCTGCTGCTGTTGCTGGTCTTTTTAGCCGCCAGCGGGTTCATCGATGAATGGGACCAGCCGGCATTCTCGCGGAGGACCCTGCTCTATTGCGCCCTGACAGTGGCAACGAGTTATGAAGGACTGTTATTGATTGCCGTCGCGTGTGCCCTCCTTCTATGGCAACACAGGTGGCCCGGAGCTTTCGAGCTGGCTTTATGGGCGCTGCTACCTATGATCATCTTTGGCTTTATTGCGCTCAGCAAGCGCGCTTATTTCTTTCCCAACCCATGGATCGTTGATTTCAGCTCCCAATTCAGCTATGACTGGATGATAGGATGTTCCGCCGCCGTGATCGTGCCCCTGGCGCATCAGCGTTTTCACATACGGAAAAGGCCGGCACAATGGATGATCACTTCAGCATGTCTGGCGATCATCTTGCTATTCACCAGGAATGTATATGCGGCATGGGATATGAATCG
>DASZWE010000043.1:0-10449 GCA_035546735.1 Puia sp. | reverse complement strand
AATACTCAAAGATAAGCTGGGGGAGGAGCGGGCTGCCATCATTCTGGGGTTTGTGGAGGGGAAGATCGGGCAAGTCCAGGGAAAGATCAATGAGCAGAAAGAGGCCTGTCTTACGAAGGATGATAAGCTGGAGATGATCAGGGCTACCAAGGAAGATAAGATGGAGCTGATCAAGATCATGAAGGAGGACAAAATGGAACTGATCCAGGCTTGGAAGAACGATAAGATGGAACTGATCCAATCCTGGAAGAATGACAAGTTGGAGCTGATCAAGAACATAAAGGATGACAAGGTGGACCTGATCAAGTGGATGGTCGGCTTTTGGATAACGCAAGTAGCGGCGATTATCGGACTATATCTTAAAAAGTAACAAAAAAGAGGCCAGGCGGCCTCTTTTTGTATTATGGGACACCCGCGCAATGCGCGGGCCTTTTTGTTTATGGGAAGATGCCCAGTTCTGCGTACGATGTGCCGACCTTGTTGATCGCCACTACATAGGCTGCGGTTCGCATGTCCGGTATGTCGGGATTTGCTTTCCACGCATCCACGATCTCGCGGGTGGCTGCGATCATCGTTTCTTCCAGGCCGCTGTATACCAGGTCCACTTCGTCGGCGCCATGGAGGATAAATTCTTTTTCTTTGGGGCTGACCTTTTTGCCTGTCAGGCCTTCTATCTGTCCCAGGATATGGGTGTTCATATTTTCCGTAAAGCGCTTTTCCATACGGCCATAACGTACATGGCTAAGGTTTTTCAGCCATTCGAAATAAGATACTGTTACACCGCCTGCGTTGAGGTACATATCCGGAACGACCAGGGTTCCTTTTTTGATAAATATCTCATCCGCCTCGGGCGTGAGGGGGCCGTTGGCTGCTTCGCCGATGATGCGGGCTTTTACATTCGGGGCGTTCTGGCCATTGATCACGTTCTCCAGTGCGGCGGGGATCAGGATATCGCATTCCAGCTCCAGGGCGTCGCCTGATTTGGCCAGGTTGGTAGCGCCGGGGAAATTCAGGATACTGCCTGTTTTCTTCCTATGCTGGAAAACCTCTTCTTCATTGAGGCCTGCGGGGTTCATGATGGCGCCTTCGTATTCGGCCAGGGCGATCACTTTGGCGCCGCCCTCGCGGAAGAATTTGGCGGCATGATAACCTACATTACCCATGCCCTGTACGACGACTGTTTTACCTTCCACACCGGGTGCGAGCTTTAGCTTTTTCATTACGTCCTCCATATGGCAGACTTCCCGAATCCCGTAAAATACACCCAGACCAGTGGCCTCGCGGCGGCCTCTTACGCCGCCCTGGCTGACGGGTTTGCCCGTCACGCAGCCCAGTGCGTCTATCTCACCGGGGCGCATGCTCATATAGGTATCCAGGATCCAGGCCATCTCCCGCTCGCCCGTACCATAATCCGGTGCGGGAACGTCTGTACCGGGTCCGATGAAGTTCTTTTTGATCAGCTCGGAAGTGTATCTGCGGGTGATCTTTTCCAGCTCATAGGGAGTGTATTTCTTAGGGTCGATGCTGATACCGCCCTTGGCGCCGCCAAAAGGCACGTTTACGATGGCGCATTTGAAGGTCATGAGGGCTGCCAGCGCCATCACTTCATCCAGGTTGACGGAAAGGGCAAACCGGATACCGCCTTTACAGGGAGTTTTGTGATGGGAGTGCTGTACGCGATAAGCTTTGATCACCTCTATCTTATCGCCAATTTTCACGGGGAAGAACATGCGGTATACCGCGTTGCATTGTTTGATCTGTTCCAGGATCCCGGGGTCCCAGGAAGTATGCTTTGCTGCCTTGTCAAAACTTTTTTCTACTGCTTCGAAAAATTTGTACTCAGTTTGTGCGGCCATAACATATGGATTTAATCGTTGATATTATAAAAGCCATTCTTTGTGTCCTTTAGGCGAGCTCCTACCAGGGGGCTCGCAGATTGGTCAGGAGTTCTTTCGGGTATCCTTTTCCAGGCGGGTGATCTTCCTGTCCAGCCGTACGACGTACAGGATCAGACCCAGGAGGATGACGATGAGCACCGCCACTACCACATAGATCTTTCCGTTGGCCCGCAGCTGGTCGGCCATTTCCACGTGCTGTGCATCCGGCTGCGCCTGGGCCATCAGTCCCATACATCCAAGAAATAACAATAAGAGAGTAAACAGTTTTTTATGCATTACAGAATATCTTTTCGATGAACATTAGCGTTCGGCCAGCAGCTGCAGGCGGATACGGAGGGTTGTGATCCATACACCCAGCAAGGTCCAGCCTGGCAGGGCTCCGGGCCAGAAGACCATGGCGATACGTCCATCTGCATGAATGGCCGGGTTACCCTGGCCACCGGGATGAAGGCTTTCCACCATCCGGGGAATGATCCAGATGGTAGGGAATAACATAGCAAAGGCGAAAATATTGTACACGGCGCCGATCCTTGCCCGTTTGTCCACATCGGTCATGGAATTACGTAATACCAGGTATGCCAGATAGATCAGCAGCGCAACGACGGCCCCCAGCTGTTTGGGATCATTGCTCCAGAACGCACCCCAGGTGAAGCCGGCCCAGACCGAACCCGTAGCCAGCCCTAAAATGCCGAAGACGATACCGACTTTGGCATATTCTAACGCGTAAAGATCGAATATATGATGGTTGCTTCGCAGGTATTTGATCGAATATACCAGGGAGATGATAAAAAATATCATCATGGAGAACCACATGGCGATGTGAAAATAGTAGTTACGGATGGTCTCATTGAGGATGGGCCTGGCGGGCACCGGACCTAAGAAACCGGCTACGAAAGTGTAGATGAGCAGGATGACGCATAATATTTTCCACCAATTCTGTCGGAGCATAGTGACTATCTTATAGGCCGAAAAACGAAGATCAGGAAAAAATTACCTCGTTTTTCGGGTACATCAAATGTCTGTCCTTCGGACAATGAACCTTTGGTTCATAAGAGGCGCTTGTCGTTATAAAACGTTGATAACAAACATCTTATTAAGCCTGCGCCTATATTTGAAAGGGAAGACCCTTACTTTGGAGGGCGAAGTTACGAGAATCCCCTCAATCCTTCCAAAGAAATGGGAACAGGATAATGGCGAGCGCAACGATGAGTACATCAAGACCGATGACCAAGGCGATCATGCTGCCCAGGCCGCCCTGTAGTACATCCTCGAAGGCGATGGTCGATGCTTTGTTAAGCAGCATGAGCTGGGGGATGATCAGGGGAAAACCGAGTATTGCCATCAGGGCTGCATTCTGCTGCGCCCTTGCTGCAATGGCGGCCAGGAAGGTGAATACCAGGCTCAGGCTTATGCCGCCCAGGGAGCTGAGGAGCAGGAAGGACAAGGAGTGTGCGAGGGGATTGCCCAGGAATATCGTAAAGAGCAGGAGGCTTGCCAGGCTCATCACCAGCATCAGCAAGGCGTTGAAGAAGAGTTTGGAAATGATAAAGTCCCTGGCTCCTGCAATGGAGTAAAAGTACAGCAGGCGTCCTTTTCCTTCCTGTAAGAAGCTTTTGGCTACCGCATTCACGCAGATGAACAGCTGGATCATCCAGAAAAGTCCTTTCCAGACGGCGCCTTCCGGCTGGCCCATGGCCAGGTACAGTACGAAGATGGTGGAAGCGACGTAGAGGAGCACGCCGTAAAAAGTATATTGCTGACGTACTTCCAGCAACAGATCCTTTTTGAATAAAGCCCAGATATGACGGACTGAACCTCCCATTCACTATAATTTTAACATTTTTATAATTTGTATCCGGCAGCGTTTTTTCGTCTCCTATAACGGACAAAGTCAGCAATCGGGGCTAAAGTAGCAATTCCTGCAACGGGGTTCGTAAATATCCTTTTCGCCCAGCATGATTTGCCCTGTGCTGGTCTTTTTTCTATAGGAGTAGTTGGCAATGTTTCCACATTTTACACAAATGGCATGCAACTTGGTGATATATTCTGCTTTAGCAAGGAGGTCAGGCATAGGGCCGAAGGGTTTTGCCGAGTAATCCATATCGAGTCCTGCGACGATGACCCGTGTTCCACGGAATGCCAGCTGGTCGCAGACTTCAGGCAACTGATCATCGAAGAACTGAGCTTCATCGATGCCGATGACATCCACCTCGTGTGCTAATAAAAGTATGGTTTGTGAATTGTCGATAGGTGTGGATTGAATAGCAGTTTCATCATGAGAAACAATGTTCAGCTCGTGGTAACGGGTATCCATCGATGGCTTAAAGATCTCCACTTTCATATGGGCGATCCGGGCCCGCTTCAGTCGACGGATCAGCTCCTCGGTCTTTCCCGAGAACATGGACCCGCAGATTACCTCGATCCAGCCACGTCTTTCGCCTTTAATATGAGGTTCAATGAACATACGTGCATAATAAATTAGGTTCGGAATTTGTTATAACTTTATAATGAATTACGAGGGCGGACGAAAACGCCTCAGCCGGACCGTATTACTAACCCGAAAAGGCCTCCAAAGTACACCATGGAAAGACTACAACAACTTATCAGCCAACTACAAGAGCAGTTTGACGGGAAGGTAGACCCTTCTCAGATGCTCCAGACCGTCCGACTCCTGGAAGCCGAACTGGCCACTCTTTCCATCCAGGCTGCCGCCGTGCGAACGTCGGCGAAGGTAGCAGTTATGATGCCATCCTCCATGAAAATATATACAGGTCAGGCAGCTATGCAGGAATTGAAAACGGCTGCTGCGGGTGCAGCGGCTGCTTCTGTGGCGGCTCCTGCCGTCGTCGGCACGGGTCCTGCCAGTGTCCCGCCTGCTCCTGAAGTTCGTCTGGCACCCGATCCGGGTGCAACACCCCGTCCCGCCAAGGATGAGAGGGGCCCCTGGCCCTACGATCCCCTGGCGGAGATCCCCACCCTGGCTCATCAGCAAAAACAGCCCAGGGAGCTCAATGATGTCATTGGGTCCAATGGCTCTTCCCTTAATGACAGACTGAAGTCGAATGTACTGGAGCTGAAGTCGGCCCTTAACGATACGCCTGTAAGGGATCTGAAAAAGGCCATCGGGGTCAATGACCGCTTCGTATTCATCAGCCAGCTGTTCCGGGGAGACGAAGTAATGTATGAACGTAGTCTCAAGACCATCAATAGTTTCCGCATCCTGCCCGAGGCAGAGTACTGGATGGAGCGGGAGTTAAAGGTCAAGCTGGGCTGGGATGAGACCAGGGAAACCACCAAGCAGTTCTACCAGCTGGTAAAGAGACGTTTTTCCTGAATGTAGTTTATGATCTGATCGGTGGCGCCTCGTTTGGAGTATACATAGTTCCGGGACGCCTGGCAGACGTGTTTGTATTCCTCCTCGTCGGTGAGGAGACGGCGGAAGACGGATTCCGCCTCCAGGGCGCTATCGATGACAATGCCACCGCCACTATCCACCAGTTCCACCGCCTCGATGTATTTTTCGATAACGGGTCCGAAGACTACGGGTCTGCCATACACCGCAGCCTCGAGCACATAATGTACGCCGTCATCCCCGAACCCCCCCCCTACATAGGTGATGGTAGCGTATTGATACAGGCGGGAGAGCATGCCGATGTTGTCGATGATGAGGACATTGGGCGCCTGCCGGCCGGGGGGAAGGGGGGTGCCCTTTATCCAGTCCGAGTAACGGATCCTGTTACGGAACAGATGTTCTACTTCTTTTAGCCGGGCTTCATCTATCTCATGGGGGGCGATAATGAACCGGATGTCCGGATGGGTATTGGCGAAATGGTCCAGCTCTTCTTCGTCCTCCTCCCAGGTGCTACCGGCCACGATCACGGTACCGCCCTGGCAAAAGGTTTCGATGGCAGGCAATGCTTCCCGGGTCTCTGCTATCTCGATCACCCGGTCGAACCGGGTATCTCCTCCGATGCTGACATTGCCGGTGAATCCGAGTCCTTCCAGTAGTTGACGGGAGGCTTCCGTCTGTACAAAAAGATGCGTGAAGCATTCCAGCATATACCGGTGCAGCCTGCCCCACCACTTGAAAAAGGGCTGGCCGGGTCGAAATACGCCCGATACGAGCAGGGTAGGTATCTCCCTTTTTTTCAGTTCTACCAGGAAATAATACCAATAATCATATTTTATCCAGATGACGAGATCGGGTTTTATGAGGTCGATGAAGGTGCGGGCGTTCTTCCGTGCATCCAGGGGCAGGTAAAAGATATGATCCGCGCCGGTGTAGTTCTTACGCGCTTCGTATCCTGAAGGGGAGAAAAAGCTGACGATGATCCGGCAATGGGGGGATTGCATTTTCAACCGCTCGATCACCGGCCGGCCCTGTTCGAATTCTCCCAGCGAAGAGCAATGCATCCATATAGTTGGGTATTTTTCACTGTCGGAGGTGTTGCTGAGCGCTGCCTGCATCCTGGAGAAGAGTCCTTTTCTGCCTTCCAGCCAGCTTTTTGCTTTCTTGTTCCAGGGGGAGATCAATCCGATGCCCAGCCGGTAGACCCATAAAAAAACATGATAGAAGATAATACTCACGTCTACGAAGATAACAATTTCTAAATATGGAGATTACCAGGCATGTACCACTTTCCGGGATTGGATAAACCACAATTTTGTGGTAGGTTTGTGCCCGCAAAAGCACCCATGGGGGTGCGAAAAAATGCGAATATAAGCATGAGTATGAGGCCGATCCAAATGGTTGATCTGAAGCAGCAGTACGTTAAGATAAAGAAAGAAGTAGACGCGGCCATACAGGAGGTAATCGACAATGCAGCCTTTATACAGGGCAAGGCCGTCACGGACTTTGCCGCTGCTCTCTCCGCCTATACGGGGTCCAGGCATGTCATCCCTTGCGCCAATGGTACCGACGCCCTCCAGATCGCCATGATGGCATTGGATTTGCAACCGGGCGACGAAGTGATAACGCCCTCTTTCACCTATGTGGCTACCACCGAGGTTGTGGCCCTGCTCCGTCTGAAGCCTGTCTTTGTCGAGGTAGATCCCAGGACCTTTTGTATCGACCCGGCTGCCGTGGAGAAGGCGATTACGCCCAGGACCCGAGCCATCGTTCCGGTGCATTTGTACGGACAGGCTGTACAGATGGATGCTATCATGGACATTGCGCGGCGTCATAACCTCTTTGTGATAGAGGACAATGCGCAGGCCATTGGCAGCGACTATAGGTCCGCGAGTGGCGCCCTTAAGAAGACCGGGACAATCGGGACTATCGGCACCACCTCTTTTTTCCCATCAAAAAATTTGGGCTGCTATGGCGATGGCGGGGCAATATTTACGGATGATGACGCGTTAGCAAGCCGGCTCAAAATGATTGCAAATCACGGGCAAAGCCGGCGTTATTATCACGATCTGGTAGGCTGTAACAGCCGGCTGGATTCCATACAGGCTGCCGTATTGAATGTGAAGCTGAAAAGCCTGGACGCCTATATCGCCGCCAGACGCAGTGCTGCTGATTTCTATGACGATGCCTTCAAGGCTCACCCGAAGATCACGACGCCATACCGTGCGCCCTACAGCCATCACGTCTTTCACCAGTATACGCTTGTGCTCGAAGGGGTCGACCGCAACGGGCTGAATGAGTTCCTGGCAGGGAAAAATATTCCGTCGATGATCTATTATCCCGTACCCGCCCATCGCCAGAAGATGTTTGCTGCCTTTGGCGGAGGCGACTGGTCCCTCCCTGTCACCGATTGGCTGACGGAAAGGGTCATCTCTCTTCCCATGCATACGGAGCTGGATAGAGAACAGCTGGAGTATATTACACGATCAGTCCTGGAATACATCGATAAATAAATTCTCCATAACATAAAAACCTATAAAATTACTCTTTTATGAAAATTGCAGTAGTAGGCACGGGGTATGTTGGGTTGGTCACGGGTACCTGTTTCGCAGAGACTGGTAATGATGTGGTCTGTGTAGATATCGACGCTGGTAAAGTAAAAAAATTATCCAATGGCCAGATCACCATTTATGAGCCGGGTCTGGAAAAGCTTTTCCTACGCAATCTGAAGGAAGAGCGTCTCAAGTTCACCACGAGCCTGGAAGAAGGCATAAAAGAAGCGCAGATCATCTTTTTGGCCCTGCCTACTCCTCCCGGAGAGGACGGATCGGCTGACCTGAAATATATTTTGGGTGTTGCCGACCATCTGGGCAAGATATTAAAAGACTATAAGGTCATTGTAGATAAGAGCACGGTGCCTGTCGGGACTGCCGAAAAAGTACATGCTGCCGTGGTGAAGAATTACAAGGGTGAATTCGATGTGGTCTCGAATCCCGAATTCCTCCGTGAAGGGGTGGCGGTAGACGACTTTATGAAACCCGATCGCGTGGTCATCGGCACCAGCTCCGAGCGCGCGCGCAAGGTCATGGGTGATCTCTACGCTCCTTTTGTGCGTCAGGGCAATCCTATCATCTTTATGGACGAACGTTCCGCCGAGCTGACCAAATATGCCGCCAACTCTTTCCTGGCGACAAAGATCACGTTCATGAACGAGGTCGCGCTGTTATGTGAGCGACTGGGCGCGGATGTCGACATGGTAAGGCGCGGCATCGGCAGCGACGAACGTATCGGCAAGCGGTTCCTTTTCCCCGGCATCGGATATGGCGGCAGCTGCTTCCCCAAGGATGTGCAGGCGCTGGTGAAATCATCCCAGGAGGTGGACTATGAGTTCCGGATACTCGACGCGGTGATGGATGTCAATGAAAAGCAGAAGCTGCACCTGCTGCCCAAGATAAAGAAGTACTTTTCCGGCAATCTGCAAGGAAGACATTTCGCGCTTTGGGGACTTGCTTTCAAGCCCAATACGGATGACATCCGGGAAGCGCCCGCGCTGTATATGATCGACGCGCTGGTCAGCGAAGGCGCTACTGTCAGCGTATTCGATCCGGAGGCCATGAACAATGTGAAACAGCTGATTGGCGATAAGGTCACGTATGCGGAGAGCCAGTATGATGCGCTCGAGGGTGCGGACGCGCTGATCATTGCCACGGAATGGAATGAGTTCCGCACGCCTAATTTTTTAAAGATCGTCACCAGCCTGAAGAACAAAGTAATATTCGACGGACGCAATCTGTTCGATATAGCGGCCATCAAGGAGCTTGGCTTCTACTATGAGAGTGTAGGACGCGCCCCTGCCGATCCTTCGGGAAAAAAATCCTAAACCAGCACTACAATGGGTAAAAAAAGAGTACTTATCACCGGGGCCGCAGGTTTTTTGGGCTCCCATTTATGCGATAGATTTATAAAGGAAGGGTGTCATGTCATCGGGATGGATAACCTCATTACCGGAGATTTGAAGAATATAGAGCACCTGTTCCCCAGAGAGGATTTCGAGTTCTACCATCATGATGTCAGCAAGTTCATCCATGTGCCGGGGGAGCTGCATTATATTTTGCATTTCGCCAGCCCGGCCAGTCCCATCGACTATCTTAAGATACCTATACAGACATTGAAAGTGGGCTCTCTGGGCATCCACAACTGCCTGGGTCTGGCCAGATCGAAGAAGGCCAGGGTATTGATCGCGTCCACCTCCGAGATATATGGCGATCCGCTGGTGCATCCGCAGCCCGAGGAATACTGGGGCAATGTCAACCCGGTGGGACCCCGGGGCGTATATGACGAGGCAAAGCGTTTTCAGGAAGCCATGACCATGGCCTATCATAATTTCCATGGATTAGAGACCCGCATTGTCCGGATCTTCAACACGTATGGACCCAGGATGCGGCTCAATGACGGAAGGGCTCTTCCCGCCTTTATCGGGCAGGCGCTCCGTGGCGAGGACCTGACGGTATTCGGGGATGGCAGCCAGACCCGCTCTTTTTGTTATGTGGACGACCTGGTGGAAGGCATTTATCGTCTGCTGATGAGTGACTATTCCCAACCTGTCAATATCGGGAATCCCTCCGAGATCACGCTGAAGCAGTTTGCGGAAGAAGTGATCGCCCTTACCGGCACCAAGCAAAAAATAGTTTATAAACCATTGCCTGTCGACGATCCCAAGCAACGCCGTCCCGATATCACCAAGGCGAAACAGATCCTGGGATGGGAGCCGAAAGTGGACCGGAAGGACGGATTAAAGATCACGTACGACTATTTCAAATCCCTGCCACCGGAGGAGTGGAACAAGCAACCCAAGGAATTCGAAAGAAAAGGATAAATCCAAATGAACAACCAACGAATCTATGATCAATTGGTAGCAAAAAAGGCCAGGCTGGCCGTTATCGGCCTGGGCTATGTAGGTCTGCCCATTGCCCTTGAATTTGCCAGGAAAATATCCGTCATCGGGTTTGATATCAATAAAAAGCGCATCGGCATGATGCGGGAAGGGATCGATCCTTCAAAGGAAGTGGGGCCGGAGGAGTTCAAGGGTCGGGATATCGTTTTTACCGACGATCTGTCCGTATTGAAGGAGGCCAGCTTTTTTATCGTAGCTGTCCCCACTCCTGTAGATATTTATAATGTACCCGATCTGAAGCCCTTGCT